>CAMLKQ010000193.1 GCA_946480585.1 uncultured Kangiella sp. | reverse complement strand
GACGGCATCCGGGATTTGCAGTTTGCCGACGTCGTGCAGCAGTGCGCAAACGCCGAGCTTTTGCAGCTCATCACGCGGCAGGCCAAGGTGGCGACCAAATGCAACCGCGAGGATACAACTGTTCAGGCAATGCTGTTCATGGGATTCGTCTTTCTTGCGCAGCTGGGCAAGCCACATCATGGCGTCGGGATTGCGCAGCACGCTGTCGACGGTGTCGCTGACACCTTCCTGAATCGCCTTGACGTTGAGCACGCGGCCGAACCGGATGTCATCCATGAATCCGCGCACCAGCGAACTGCCGCGGGCATGAACGGTGCGGGCGTTGGGCAATTCGTCTTCGACGCTGCGGCTGGGTGCGGCCGGGGCTTTGCGTTCGAACAGGCCAAAGCCGGTGTTGCGGTCGAGCTTGTGCTCGGCGCGATCGGTTTTGCTCGGCGGCAGAGCTCCGCGCCGGGCATCAATGTAGACAAAGCGGCAATGCTGCTGCACCGCCCGGATGTCAGCCTCGGTGCTGAGCACGAAACCTTGGATCAGAAAGGGGGTTTCCAGCCAGGGCCGATCCAGGTCGACGACGTACATGCCGAGCCGGAGCTCACTGACCGGAACGCGTTGCCGATGGCTCACTGTGATCACCTGCATCAAATGGCGTCGACCGCAACCGGTCCCATCCGTACCAGTATACTGCCAATCGGCAGAAATACCGGGAAAGTGGCCACATTCACGCCGGCTCCGCCCGGTGCGACCGGGCCGGTCATCGGGTAGAATGCGCGCCGTTTTGCCAGCTTGTCGGGGATGGGGTGTGACTGCAGTTGTGCCGGATGCGGCGGCCTTGGTCGCGCTGTTCAATGCCACGTTTGCTACCACCGAAAACACGGTGCTGGTCGGCGGTGGCGCCGAACCCGAATACCTGCCGGCCTCGGTAGAGGCGCCGGCGCGCATCATCTTCCGGGAGGACTTTGCCTCCAGCGCGTTGCACGAGGTGGCGCATTGGTGCATTGCCGGCTCGGCCCGGCGACAATTGCACGACTTCGGTTACTGGTATAACCCGGACGGTCGCACGCCGCTGCAACAGGCCGAATTCGAGCGTGTTGAAGTGAAGCCGCAAGCGGTGGAATGGGCGCTCAGCCGCGCAGCCGGCATCCGGTTTCATCTTTCCGCTGACAATCTCGCTTCTGGTCCGCAGGGCAATGATGCCAGTGCGGCGTTTCGCGATGCGGTGTTTCAGCAGTGTCAGCATTATTTTGCCAACGGATTGCCACCACGGGCGCAGCGCTTTTTTGATGCCTTATGTGAACGGTTTCAATCGGGGCAATCGATCGCCGCACCAGCGGCGCCACTCTGAACCAAACGCGGGAAGGTTTCGATGCTGAATCTGGGTTTGGTGATCAATCCATGGGCCGGTATCGGCGGCGCTGTGGCGTTGAAAGGCAGTGACAACGTTCGTGAACAAGCGTTGGCATTGGGGGCCGAGCCGCGCGCCAATCTGCGCACGCGTACGGCACTGGAAAAGCTGCTGCCTTGGCGCGAACAAATTTGTTTTCACACCGCTGCCGGTGCAATGGGCGCCGATCTGGTGAATGCACTCGGCTTTTCCTGCCACATCCATTACACACCGGCCGCAGAGGTCAGCACAGCGGCCGATACCCGCGCCGCGATTGCGGCGTTGGCAGCGCAGCAGCTGGGCCTCATCGTGTTTGCCGGTGGCGATGGCACCGCACGCGATGTGTATGCCGAACTGGAGGCACTCGGTGTTGCTGAGCAGACGGCGGTGCTGGGCATTCCGGCCGGCGTCAAAATCCATTCGGCTGTCTACGCGGTGAGTCCGCAGGCGGGTGGCGAGGTGCTGGCGGATCTGTGCGTCGGCAAGCCGCTGGAGCTGTTGTCGGCACCGGTCAAGGACATTGACGAAGTTGCTTATCGCGCTGGTGCGGTCAGTGCCCGGTTGTTCGGTTATCTGAAAGTGCCCGCGCATCCCTTGTTGCAGCAAAGCAAGGAAAGTGCACGCGCGGTCGAGTCACAGGTGGTGGAGGACATCGCCGAGCAGATCGTTGATGAAATGCAGGATGACATTACCTATGTGCTCGGTTCCGGCACCACCTGCATGGCGATCAAGCAGCGGCTCGGCATCGATGCCTGCTTGCTCGGTGTGGACGTGGTACGTGCTGGTCAGCAGCTGTTGAAAGATGGCACCGAGTCGGCGCTCTGGTCACTGCTCGAATCCGCTGACAAGGTGGCGCTGGTGGTAACCGTCATTGGCGGTCAAGGTCATGTCTTTGGCCGCGGCAATCAGCAACTCAGCCCGCGCATTCTGCGTCGCATCGGCCGCCAGGCCATCACGGTGGTGGCAAGCCCGGGCAAATTGCAGAGCCTGCAAGGCCGGCCGTTGCTCAGTGATTGCGGCGATCCCGATCTGGATTCGGTGTTTGCCGGCCCGATCCGCGTGGTGACCGGCTACCGATCCGAGGCCTTGTATCCGCTGCAGTGACCGTGGCAGCTGTTTCCAATTATTGCGAGCCGTGAAGAAATGCGCGTGGCTCGCCGCGCTGATTCTGATGAAAAGCCCGGGTTTTCCGGGCTTTTCTGCATTTGGAACGGCATACGGCTTAAACAATTTGCCGTAATCCCTTCATTGTCTTGCAATGGCGATGCGCGAGCATGGCCTCACCGAAAACGTGATTCGGTGCCAGCAAAAGGGAGTTGCTCCATGAAGGTCATCACCAGCGTCACCATGGCAGCCGTGCTTTGGACGGCCTGCGATGTCAGTCTGGCGGCGCAGCCCGCCACCATCAAATCGATACAGCCCAAACCGGTTGCACTGGCGCAGGAGTCAGGTGCCGATACCGCGTATCTTGACTTGGTCCGGTCGGCCGGCCGCGACGCGCAGCAGGCGATCATGCGCGAAGCGCTGTCGCAAAATGCTGATCAATGGCGCGTGCAAACGGAACCGGTGTTGCTGCCGTTTACCGATGAGTTGGTTGCCAGCGTCAACGGCAACGGTCGTCAGTTGGCCGGTAAATGATGACGAAAGCGCGCCGGTGACACGGCGCGCTGCAGTGCTGGCGGCACGCTTGCCGGTTCCGCCAGCATTTGTGCGCAGATCAGTTCTGCGCCAATGCAGGCGGTCATCAACGCATGTGAGCCGTGACCGACATGCAGCCAGACCCGCGGTTGTAGCGGATGTGCGCCAATCAGCGGCGAACGGTCCGGGCACACCAGTCGATGACCGACATCGCCACGTAGCGGTGCCTGCCGCCACGTCGCTGCCAACTCGGGCGCGGCCCATGCCAATGTATCCAGATTGCCAACCTGGCTGCTCTCGCGCAGCGCCGGATCAAACTCGCCGCCGTCGTAACTGGCGCCAAGCGTGTGCCAGCCGTTTACCGCTGGCGCGAGATAACCACCAAAGCGCAATGGCAGTTGCAGCGCAGTGCTGAGCGGTGTGGCCGGCAATTCCGTACTTTGCCCGCGCACCGGCCGTAGCGGCAGTGGTGCCAGCAAGGTTCGGCAATCGGCGCCGCCAGCAATGATCAGGGCATCGGTCGTGTGCCGGCTGCCATCGTGCAGCTGCAATTCACAATGCTCGGCGGTGCCGACAAATTGCGTCAGCTGGACGCCGAATCGTTGGGTAATGCGCGGATGAGCGAGCAGCGCCTGACATAACGCCGCCGGACCGATGGCGAGCGCCAATCGATGCAGAACGCCAGTATGCGCCAGGGAGATGCCTGCGATGGCACTGGCTTCGGCAGCGTTCAGATAATCGGCGTATTCACCGAGCAGACCGAGTTCAGTCAGCACCGTTTTTTCGCGTGTCGATTCCTCATCCGCAAGCAGGGTCAGCACGTGCCGGTGCTGCACCAGCGCCGTGCTTTCCGCATTGTGATTCGTCGTGAGGTGTTTGCTGTAGCTCAGCAAGCCACTGTCCAGCCAGCGCTGCAATTGCAGAAAACCGAGCAATTGAAATTGGCTGCGCAAATTGTGGTCGCGGCTCCAGCGCGGGCTGGCCAAGGCGACTGCATGGTGACGCAAGGTGCCACCGGCGGAAGCCTGCGCATCCAGTACCGAAACGTGCAATCCGCGCTCGGCAAGCACACGAGCGGTGGCGGCACCGGCGATACCTGCACCAAGCACGGTGACATGGCGAATGGGTGGTGGACAGTTCAGCGAACGTGATGATGACGCCGTTGGTGTTTCCAGCCGGGCGACAGTCATGTCGCGTTTGCGGCCAAAGCCCGGCATTTTCTGCACCGAGAATCCGGCGCTTTGCAGGCCGCGCCGGACCGCGCCGGCGGCGCTGAAAGTCGCGGCGGTCGCGCCGGTGCGCGACAGTGTGGCGATGGCAGGCCACAGCGTTTCCGCCCACATCGCTTCGTTGCGCGCCGGTGCAAAACCATCCAGATACCAGGCATCAAACTGCCAATCGGTTTGCCGCAGCACCGGCAAGGTGTCGGCGATGTCGCCGAATTGCAGCAACAGCTCGATGCGACGATCGGCAAATTGCAGCGAATGCCAGCCGCGCAGCCCCGGCGGATACTGGGCGAGCAGGGGAGCTGCCCATGCTGCCAGCGAGGGGAAATGGCTCAGCGCGCGCGCCAAATCCGATTTGCGCAGCGGAAAACGTTCCACCGCGACATAGCGCAAGCGTTTGTCGGCGTGGTTTACGTTTTCCAGAAAGGCCTGACAGGTCAGCAGAAAGTTGAGGCCAGTACCAAAACCGGCTTCGAACAGATGAAAAGCGTTGTGGTGCTGGAAATGCCCGGCCCAGCGCGCCGGCAATCCGTTCCCTTGCAGGTAAACGTAGGCGGATTCGGCGAGCCCGCCGTCGCGGGAAAAATAGATGTCGTTGAACTGGCGCGAACGCGGGGTGCCGTCGGCTTCCCAATCCAGTTCGGCATAATCGACGGTGGCAAGTCCGGCCATGGCAAC
>CAMLKQ010000192.1 GCA_946480585.1 uncultured Kangiella sp. | reverse complement strand
CAACTCCCTTGCTGAAAACCATGACCGACAGCTGGACCGCTGCCCTCGAAGGCGAAAAAGACAGCCCGCATTTTCGTGCCGTGATGCAATTTCTGGATGACCAGCGGGCTCGCCAGATCACGGTGTATCCCGCCAAGGATCGACTGTTCGCCGCGCTCAAGACCACCCCGCTGGATCAAGTCAAGGTGGTGATCCTCGGCCAGGACCCCTATCACGGTCCGGGTCAGGCCAATGGCCTCTGTTTCTCGGTCAATCCCGGCGTGGCGCTGCCACCGTCGCTGCAGAATATCTTCAAGGAATTGCAGGCCGATCTCGGCATTCCGATCGCACGTCATGGCGATCTGTCGCACTGGGCCCAACAGGGCGTGCTGCTGCTCAACACCGTACTGAGCGTCGCCGCCGGCCAGCCCCAGTCGCATCAGGGCAAAGGCTGGGAGCCGTTCACCGACCGCATCATCCGCGAAGTCAACGCCCGCTGCCCGCACGTGGTGTTCCTGCTCTGGGGCAAGCCGGCCCAGAGCAAGCTTGGCATGATCGACCAGCACCGTCACACCGTGCTGATCGCGCCACACCCGTCGCCCCTGTCGGCCCACCGCGGCTTCCTCGGCTGCAAGCATTTTTCCCGCTGCAACGCCGCCCTGCAGGCACATGGCCAAGACCCGGTCGATTGGGCACTGCCGGCACCGCACAGGTGAGCCGCGGCCTGTTAAGATGAAAGCGTCGTAACGCCCACAGGATCGCAAGGGAATGCCGTACCGCGTTGTGATGTACCGCGTTGGGATGTACCACGCCGAAAGGTTCTGCGCTGAAAAGTCCTGCGCCGCGAAGCCCTGTGCAAAGAGGTTCTGTGCAAAGAAGCCCCGCGCCGTAGTTGCCCCGGTGGCGACCTCCGCATGCTGAACCTGCTGCGCGTCCTCCTGCTGTGTCTTGCTGCGCTCGGCCTGTGCGCACCGCCAAGCCACGCGGCTGCGCCACGCATTGCCCTGGTCTACAACGGCGGCCAGGATGTGTTCCAGCAATTTGCCGAGGCGCTGAGCCCGCTGCTGCGCGCGCAAGGACTCAGTCTCGAACACCACGATATCCGCAACTGGCAGGAAGGCACTTGGCCGGCCTCGCTGACGACAGCCGATCTGCTGATTGCCGCCGGCGCCGAATCCTTGGCGCTGTTGGCCCGCAAACCACCCGACAAGCCGGTACTGGCCGTGCTGCTGAGCCGGCAGCAGTTCGAACAGCAGCAAGCTGCCTTCACGGGCCGCGTGGTCAGCGCGATCTACCAAGACCCGCCAGTCCGGCGGCAATTGCAACTGGCAAAGTTGCTGCTGCCGGGCCTGAACCGGGTCGGCTATCTGTATCAACCGCTTGAATCTGCACAACTGCCGGCGCTGCAGCGGGCCGCCGCGGCCCTGTCATTGAAATTGCTCGCCCAGCCGGTCGCTTCCGAAAACGATCTGCCGTCCGCGCTGGTCAGTGTCATCGGCCAAAGCGAACTGCTGCTCGCCAGCGCCAACTCCGGCCTCTACAACCGTTACACGATCAAAACCATTCTGACGGCGGCCTACCGGCAGGAAAAAGTGCTCATCGGTAGCTCGCCGGCTTTCGTCAAAGCGGGCAGCCTCGCCACCACTTACAGCAGCGTGCAACACATCGCCGTGCAGGTGCACGAATGGATCGCGGCGCAGCCAGCCGGCGGCCCAATCAGCTTGCCACCGAGCGGCTACGCCCGCTATTTCGATTTGAGTTTGAATCCGGATGTCGCCCGCTCGCTCGATATCCGATTGCCCGACAACGACAGCCTGCTGAAAGCGCTGACCGCCGCCGAACGCGCCGATGAAGCCGCGGGGGTCGATCATGAATAAATGGTCGATCCGCACCCGCACCGCCGTGCTCGGCGTGCTGCCGACGCTCGCAACCTTCGTGCTGCTGACCGCGTACTTTGTGTCGGCACGGTTGGACGACATCGCCCAGCAGCTGCAACGGCGCGGCGAACTGATGGCCAAGCAGCTGGCGCCGGCCGCCGAATACGGCGTCGTGGTCGGCGACAGCGCGCAGCTCAACAACCTGGTTGATGCCGTGCTCGCCGAACCGGATGTGCTGTTTGCCCGCATCGACAACGCAGCCAACACCACGCTGGTGTTCCGGCAAAAGCCGATCAGCGCCGCCCCACGCGAAGTGCTGACCTTCAGCGCACCGATTTTCCAGCAGGACATTCCGCTCGACACCCTCGACGATGCGCTGGCACTGGCCGGCAATAGCGGCGCAGCGGCCGGTCGCGAACGCATCGGCACGGTCACCATCGGTTTGTCGGATGAACAAATTCAGCAGCGGCAACAGGAAGTGATGCGGGTGGCGTTTGTGCTCGGCTGCATCGCCTTGCTGGTGTCGTTTGTGATCGCGCTGGTGATCAGCCGCTCGATCAGTCGGCCGATTCAGCGGCTGTCGCAGGCGCTGCGCCGGATCAAGGATGGCAGTTTCGAAATCCGCGTGTTGCAGCATTCTGGCGGCGAAATCGGCATGCTCGAAGCCGACGTCAACGCCATGGCGGAAGGGCTGGCCGCCGCCCGCCAAGCCGAGCAGGAACACATGCAGGGCCTATTGCGTGCGCGCGAAGCGGCCGAAGCTGCCAACCGCGCCAAGAGCCAGTTCCTCGCCAACGTCAGCCACGAACTGCGCACGCCGATGAACGGCACGCTCGGCATGCTGCAACTGCTGCACGAAACGCCGCTGAACAACGAACAGCAGGAATTCGTCAACACCGCCAGCGAATCGACCGAGCACCTGCTGCGAGTCATCAATGACATTCTCGATTTCTCCAAAATCGAAGACGGCAAGCTGACGCTGGAACAGATCTGGTTTGATCCGGAACAGCTGGTACGCCGCTGCCTGACTGCGTTCCGCAACGAGGCACGGCTGAAACAGATCGAATTGAAAGTCGAATTTGCCGGCGAGCCGCTACCGGCTGAGTTGCTCGGCGACCCGACCCGGATTCGGCAAGTGCTGGTGAACCTGATCGGCAACGCGATTAAGTTCACCGAACACGGTCATGTCAAGGTGCGCGCCGTGCTGGAGCCGGACAATGACAGCCAGTTGGCGCTGACCCTGCAAGTCGAAGACACCGGCATCGGCATTCCGGAAGAAAAACAGGCATTGATTTTCGAGGCCTTCACCCAAGCCGATGGCTCGACGACACGACGGCACGGCGGCACCGGCCTCGGCCTGTCGATCAGCCGGCAATTGGTGCAATTGATGCGCGGCGAATTGCGGGTGAAAAGCGCACCGGGCGTTGGCTCGGTGTTCACCTGCCGGCTGCCCTGCAAATACCGGTTGCCCGGCGAGCAAACCCGGCCGATGGCTGACAGCGATGTGCCGAGTGTTCTGCGCGGCCGCGTGCTGCTGGTGGAAGACAACATCGTCAATCAGACCGTTACCAAAGGCATGCTGCAACGGTTCGGTCTCAGCGTCGACACCGCCGCCGATGGTCAGCTGGCACTGCAGCTGCACGCCAATCAGGCCTACGATTTGATTCTGATGGATTGCCAGATGCCGACCATGGATGGCTTCGAAACCACGCGGCGCATCCGCCAGCAGGAACAAACGTCCGGTCGTCACACGCCGGTGGTCGCGCTGACCGCGAACGCGATGGAAGGCGATCGCGAGCGTTGCCTTGCTGCCGGCATGGACGATTACCTCGCCAAGCCGATCAGCCGCGACGCCCTGTCGCTCTGCATGCAACGTTGGCTGGGCGAGAGCTGACCGACTGAGCGCGCCGCCCTTGAGTATCACACGCGCTTAGTCGGTGATTCGTGCGCGCCAGCACATCGGTTGAAAGCGCAAACCCTCGTGACACTGCATCGGCTCGGTTTCGACAAAACCCCAACGCCGATAAATCGGAATCGCCCGCTCGGACGCATTGACGGTGATGCAATCACCGCCGTCTGCACACACGGCTTGCTGCAACTGTTGCCATAACCGGCTGCCGACGCCGCGGCCGTGCCACGGTTCCTGCACATACAGGTTGAACAGGTGCGCCGGCGGCTTCAAGGCAACAAAGCCGAGCAATGATTGATCGGCCGTTTCGGCCAACCAATAACGGAAACCATCATTGATCTGCCGCGCGATCTGCGCCGGCCGATGAATCTGCCGCAACCGCGCCAGCGCCTGCGGATGGCCGTCAGGCACCAGCCAGTTGGCCAGCAAGCTGTCGACCAATGCCGACATCGCCTCGGCATCGGCGACATTGGCGCGGCGCAGTGTCCATTCACGGATCATGGCATGCGTTACGTTTGTGCTCAGGCCAGCAGCTGGCGCATCGCCGTGTCGTAGTTGGCGGCAATGCTCTCTTCAGCTTCGTGATAGCCGTCGCGGATGCACCAGTTGCCTTGCACCATGACATCGCTCACGCGATTGCCGTTACCGGCAAACAGCCAGCTGTCCAGAATGGCGTCACCTAAGCTTGCATCGCCATCGCTACCAAACACCCGCTCATCGCGGACATCGGCTTGCAACACAATCAGATCGGCAGCGTAGCCGGCGGCAATCGCGCCGGTGTGGCGACCAGCGGCGCGGGCACCACCAAACAGCGCGCCTTCATAGAGCTGACGGCCGACACTGCGTTCGCGGCTACCGAGCACGGCGCGTTCGCGTTTTTGCAGCCGCTGGCCGTATTCGAGCCAGCGCAACTCTTCCACCGCCGAAACGGAAATATGGCTGTCGGAGCCGACACCGAACACGCCGCCTTGTTGCAGGTACTCGTGCATACGGAAAAAGCCGTCGCCAAGATTGGCTTCGGTGGTGGTGCAAATACCGGCGACGGCTCCACTCTTGGCAAGCAAGGCCAGTTCCTTGTCATCGAGATGGGTCGCGTGCACCAGACACCAGCGGGCATCGACCGGCAGCTGATCAAACAAATACGCCACCGGCCGCTGACCGCTGTGGCGCA
>CAMLKQ010000191.1 GCA_946480585.1 uncultured Kangiella sp. | reverse complement strand
TGATAGAACAGATCGGCTTGTGCCAAGGCCTCGTCGGTGCTGGCAGCGGTCAGTGAAAACGCCGAAGCGTTGTGCACGATCGCCCGCAACGATCCGGCGGTCGCCTGCACTTCGCGCACCAGTGCGCGCACCTCGTGCTCGTTGCTGAAATCGGCTTGGATCAGGGTTACACCAGCGGCGCGCAGCGCCTGCAATTCCGGATTGTCGTGATGATAATGCCCAATCACCGCATGGCCCTGCGCGCGCAAATGCAGTGCCAGCGCATGGCCGACGCGGCGGCCGGCACCGGTGATCAGAATGGCGTTTTGCATGTGGCGTGTCCTTGTATTTTACCAACCATTGCAGTGTGCGAGCGTCTCGCTGCAAGGCGGAATGTGTGCTGTGGGAGCGGCCTTGGCCGCGATATTTCCTGCTGCAATCGTCGACCTGACTGTATGAAATGCATCGCGGCCAAGGCCGCTCCCACAGCTAAATACAGCCGCGTTTTTACGCGTGAAAGCTCAGCGCTGATCAGCGCAGCCAATTGCCATTGGGGGTGCCGGCCGCGAATGCCGAGACGTTGGCCATGGTCGTATCGGCGATATTTTGCAGTGCTTCCTGGGTGAAGAATCCCTGGTGTCCGGTGATGAATACATTGGGGAATGTCATCAGCCGGGCGAGCACATCATCGGTCAGAATGTCGTTGGAATGATCGGTGAAAAACACCCCGGCTTCTTCCTCATACACGTCCAGACCGAGCGCGCCGAGTTGGCCGGATTTGAGTGCGGCGATGACAGCCTTGCTGTCGATCAGCGCGCCGCGACCGGTGTTGATCAGCATGGCGCCGGGGCGCAACAGTGCCAGGGTCTGAGCGTTGATCAGGTGCTTGGTGTCGCTGGTCAGCGGGCAATGCAGACTGACGATATGGCTGTGCCGAAGCAGCTCGGGCAGCGCGACGTAACGCACGCCGAGCGCCAGACATTCCGGATTCTGAATGGGATCGGTTGCGAGAACGCGACAACCGAAACCGGTCATGATCCGGGCCAGCACGGTGCCGATCTGACCGGTGCCGACGATGCCGATGGTCTTGCCATGCAGGTCAAAACCGAGCAGGCCATTGAGGGAAAAATTCTGCTCGCGAACACGGGCAAACGCCCGGTGCAATTTGCGATTGAGGGTCAGCATCATGCCGACCGTGTGCTCGGCGACGGCATACGGCGAGTACGCCGGCACCCGCGCGACGGCGAGGTTCAGCGCATGGGCGGCGGCCAGATCCACATGGTTGAAACCGGCACTGCGCAGCGCCAGCAAGCGGGTGCCACCGTCGACCAACTGCTGCAATACCGGCGCTGATGCATCGTCATTGACGAACACGCAAACCGCCGGAAAACCGCGTGCGAGTGCCGCCGTTTCTGCCGACAGCGCAACACTTTGATGGTGACAACGGTGGCCGAATCGACCGGCTGCGTTGTCCAGAAACGGCTGTTCGAATGGCTGACTGCTGTAGATCAGAACGTCCATGCGCCCTCCTTTTCTCTTCCTTTATATATAGAGGATGCGTCGGCGTCACGGTCGCGGTCGCATTTCCTTCCTATATATAGGATGCAGCGACCGGTTTTGCGTGCGGCGGATCAGTCGAGTTGCTTCAGGTACTCGGTGCCACCGAGCCCGCGCATCTGATCGAGAATCCAGGCTTGCCGGCGATAGACATAGGCCGACGGTTTGCTGACTTTGAACCGGTGCGGATTCGGCAACACGGCGGCCAGCAAGGCCGATTGTGACCAGCTCAGTTTGTTGGCGTTGCGGCCGAAATAGATCCGGCTCGCGGCTTCGACACCGTAAATGCCTTTGCCGTATTCGACGATGTTCAGGTGCACTTCGAGGATGCGTTCTTTTGGCCAGAGCAGTTCGATGAGGCCGGTGAACCACACTTCCAGTCCTTTGCGGACATAGCTGCGACCCGACCACAGAAACAGGTTCTTCGCCACTTGCTGGCTGATGGTGCTGGCTCCGCGCAAGCGTTTGCCGCGCTGGTGGGCGTCCCAGGCTTTCTCCATCTGCTCCAGATCGAAACCATGATGCAGCGGGAATTTCTGATCCTCGCCGGCGATCGTTGCGAGCCCCGCCGATTTGGCGATGTCCTCGTACGGCACCCATTTCTTGCGGGCGCGGTAATCGTCATCACCTTGCCACCAGGCGGACAGTTGTCGTTCCAACATAACCCCGGAATACGGCACCGGTGCGAACCGGAACACCAGCACCAACAGCAACGAGAACGCGACAAAGGCCAGCGCGGACCAAAGCAAGCCGCGCCACAGTCGACGCAACAGACTGGGGCGTTTCATGGTGGTGAGGCGGGTGGCTTGTTCTGGCATGGCGCGCCATTCTCGGGGTTCGCCGTGGCGGCAGCAAGCGCCGCATGCAGGTGGCGATGTCGCTACCGGCGAACCGGTTCTGCGTGCAGGCGGCGGCGCAGAACCGTAAAATGCCGCGTCCTTGCGAAAGCGGTTTTTCATGTCCCATAGCGAACGCGTGCAACGCCAGTTGCAGCAACTCAACCCCCGCCTGCCGATGCCATCGGCGGACGCCATCGCGCACAGTGCGCAACTGCAAGCGCACCTCGCGGCGCAGATGCAGCAGCGGCCGTTGCCGTTTTCGGCGTTCATGGCCGACCTGTTGTATGCGCCCGGTCTCGGTTATTACAGCGCGGGTGCCACCAAGCTTGGGGCCGCTGGCGACTTCGTCACCGCGCCGGAATTGTCGCCACTGTTCAGCCAGTGTCTGGCCCGGCAAACCGCGGAGGTGTTGCTGGCGATCGGCGGCGGCGAGGTGCTCGAATTCGGCGCCGGTCGCGGCGTCATGGCGCGCGATATCCTGCTCGAACTGGCCGAACTCGACTGCCTGCCGAACCGCTATCTGATCGTCGAAGTGTCGGCCGATTTGCGTCAGCGCCAGCAGCAAACGCTCGCCGATTTGCCGGCCGAACTGGCGGCCAAAGTGGTCTGGCTCGATGCCTTGCCGAGCGCTTTCCACGGTGTGGTGCTGGCCAACGAAGTGCTCGATGCGATGCCGGTGACGCTGTTCCGTCGCCACGGCGAATCGCTGGTGGAGATGGCGGTGACGCTCGCCGAGCCGATGACCGAAATCACGCCAGCAGGCGGCGATTTCCGCTGGACCGAACTGCCGGCCGATGACGCGTTAAAGCAGTGGTTCGCCGCGCTGCCCGATGCCATCAAAGCCGATTGGCCGGACGATTACCTGTCCGAGTATCACCCGCTGCAAGCCGGCTGGTTGCAGAGCCTTGGCCGGATGCTGGTGCGCGGTGTGGTGCTGCTCGTCGACTACGGTTTTCCGCGTCACGAGTTCTACCACCCGGATCGCAGCCGCGGCACCCTGATGTGCCATTACCGCCATCACGCCCATCCGGATCCATTGCTGTTGCCGGGCCTGCAGGATGTCACCGCCCATGTCGATTTCACTGCCGTTGCCGAGCAAGCACTCGACGCCGGCATGGACGTGCTCGGCTACTGCCACCAAGCCGGTTTTCTGCAATCACTTGGCGTGCTGGAACTGGCCCTGCGCTACACCGGGGAACGTGAACAGATCGCCGCCGCCCAGGCACTCAAACGGCTGTTGATGCCGCACGAGATGGGCGAGCTGTTCAAGGTGATTGCGCTCGGCAAGGCGGTGGATGTGGCGCTGACCGGATTTGCCCTTTATGACATGCGGGAGCGACTCTGATGCACTGGCTGTTGCTGATTGCGGTACTGCTGCTGACCCCGTCCGATGCCTGGGCCAATGCCCGCCAGTTTGACTGGCTGCCGTGGCTGATTGGCGTGTCCATCACCAGCAGCATTTTCGGCTGGATCTGGGCCAAGCGGACCAAGATGTTCGACAACATCCATCTGCGCATCGTCGGCTTCAGTGTCTATTTCTGGATACTGGCATTCGGCCAGATAGGTGTGCTGATGGTCATTTACGCGCTGCTCAAATAGCGCGGCCGACCCCTCTCGATTTCCCCACGCAAGACCCTTAAGGACCCAACAAAAATGGAATGGTGGTTGTTAGTGCAGGCCCTGATTCAGGGCATCGTCGAAGGATTGACGGAGTTCTTGCCGGTCTCCAGTACTGGCCATCTGATCGTGTCCGGCGCGTTGATTGGCTTCAATGGCGAGAAGGCCAAGGTCTTCAATATCGTCATCCAGTCAGGCGCGATCCTGGCCGTTTGTTTTGAATACCGCCGGCGCATCACCGACACGGTCGGCGGCTTGTTTCGCGAACCCACCGCCCAGCGCTTCACCATCAATCTGCTGATTGCCTTCCTGCCGGCGGTGGTGCTGGCGTTAATCTTCGCCAGCGACATCAAGACCCATCTGTTCAATCCGTTGACCGTGGCAGGCGCGTTTATCGTGGGCGGCTTGCTGATCCTGTGGGCGGAAAAGCGCGAGCACGTGGTGCGGATTCAGGAAGTGGATGACATGAGCGCGATGGATGCGTTCAAGGTCGGCTGTGCCCAGTGTCTGGCCTTGATCCCCGGCACCTCGCGCTCCGGTGCCACCATCATCGGCGGCTTGCTGTTCGGTTTTTCGCGCAAGGCGGCCACCGAGTTCTCGTTCTTCCTGGCCATGCCGACCATCTTTGGTGCCACCGTTTACGATGGCTGGAAGAGTCGCGACTTGTTCGATGCCGGCGACATTCCGATGCTGGCGGTCGGTTTCATCGCCGCCTTCCTCAGCGCCATCGTTGCGGTGCGGGCGCTGATCAAGTTTGTCTCCAGCCATACCTTTGTCGGTTTTGCCTGGTACCGCATCGCGTTCGGCATCCTGATTCTGGCGACTGCCTGGACCGGCTGGATTGATTGGTCCGCAGCTGTCTGAGCGAGCGCAACGAGCAAACAAAACGGGGCCAATGGGCCCCGTTTTGTTTGGTTTGTGTTTTCGTGGGAGCGGCCTTGGCCGCGA
>CAMLKQ010000190.1 GCA_946480585.1 uncultured Kangiella sp. | reverse complement strand
GCGCCGAGTCAACCAAGCTTTGGCGTGCACATGCTCATCGAGCAGTGACATACCGGGAGCACGAGTAATTGACGCAGGTTTTCAAGGCGGCGAATCGCGCTGATCACATGCCGAGCAGACGCGCGGCGTGCGCTCAGCGCAGCCCGAGCGCGCGCCGAGTCAACCAAGCTTTGGCGTGCACATGCTCATCGAGCAGTGACATACCGAGATTGCGCGCAATCACCGCCGGCAGTTCGGTGCGGGCAAACAGCGAGCGAAAACCGCCGACGACTGCCAGCATCAGTGTGTTGTCAGCGCGGCGGGCGCGCTCGAACGGCCGCAGCACAGCGCGCTGGCCCGGATCGAGCTGACGCTGTTTGGCTGTGGCGAGCACGGTTTGCAGCGCCGCGACATCGGCCAGACTCAGGTTCAGGCCTTGGCCGGCGAGGGGATGCATGGTGTGAGCGGCGTCGCCGAGCAGCAGCAGGCGCTCGCCGAGATAGCTTTCAGCGTGACGCATTTTGAGCGGAAAACTGAGTCGCTTCGATTGCACAGTCAGCGCGCCAAGGCGGCCTTCGAACGCCTGCGTCAGCGCGGCAGAAAACGCCTCGTCACTTAGCTCCAACGCTGCCTCGGTTTGCGCCGGCGGCTGCGACCAGACAATCGAGCACTGATGCGCATCGGCGAGCGGCAACAACGCCAGCGGACCGTGCTCGGTGAACCGCTGCCACGCCGTTTGTTGATGCGGCTGTTCGCAGTGGATTTGCGCCACCAGCGCGTGGTGATCGTAATCGTGTTCGTGCAGCGCAATGCCGGCCTGCTCGCGCAAACCGGACTGGGCACCATCGGCCGCGATCAGCAATTTCGCCAGCAGCGTCTGGCCGTCATCAAGCGCCAAGCTGATGGCATCGCGACCGGGCTCGGCGCGGCTGAGCTTGCGGCCACGCCGGATGCTGACCTGCTGTTGCTGCAACACCGTCTGCAAGGCCGCTTCGATGGCCGACAACTCAACGATGTGGCCGAGATCTGGCTCGGCAATGGCGGCGGCATCAAACCGGATCGCGCCGCTGCCTTGCCCGTCCCAGACCTGCATCGCGGTGTAAGGGCTGAGCCGGCGCAGCGCAACGCCGTCCCAGGCACCCAGTTGCTGCAACAGCTGCTGACTGGCGCGAGTCAACGCGACCACGCGTTGATCGTACTGATCGCGCTGCCACGCCGGCGCGCTCGGGCGGGCATCGATCACGGTGACGCCATAGCCCTGTTTGGCGAGCACCGCGGCCGTTGTCAGGCCGACCACGCCACCACCTGCCACCACGATGTCGATTGCTGCCGCCACGTTGAACCGCCTGTATAGAACTGCCGGTATGGAACTTCCGGTATTGCACCGACTGAATTGCAATGCCGCGGCAGTATAGCCGTTGCCCGCCAGTGACCACAGCCGGCCCGATCAAACGGCGGTTGTCGCTGAACCGACCAAGCACAGAAACCGGCAACGACCGGGCGGCTGACAGCGGCGGGGCCGCGTGCCAGACTGGCGGCGGTTTTGGCTTCGGGATGGCGACAGTGAAGGCGTGGCAACGGAAAGGCTGGCGAGGCGGCTGCATGGTGTTGGCAGTCGCGAGCCTGCAATTGCAGGCATCTGAAACCATTGCCGCCTTCAGCGATCCGGTCAATGTGGCTACTGAGCTCAACGCGACCACCGAGCCAGCGGTAACCGAATCGGTGACAAAACCGACCGATGCGAAAACGGCTACCGAAGCACCATCCGAATCGAATGACGGCGCCCACTGGGAACTCGGCATTGGCGCCACTGCCGTGCACATTCCGCACTACATCGGCGCCGACGACGCCCGCGATTACGCGCTGCCGTTCCCGTATTTTGTCTACCACGGCAAACGCTGGAACGTTGATCGCAATTTCATTTACGGCAAACTGCTCGAACGCGGCCATCTGAAAATTGATCTGTCACTCGCCGGCACGCCACCGGTCGACAGCGACGACAACGATGCCCGCGCCGGCATGCCGGATCTGGACGCCACCGGCGAAATCGGCCCGTCGATTCAGTACACCCTTCGTCATGACAACGGGCAACACGATGACGGACAGCTCGACGAGACGATTTGGCGCGCCGATCTCGCCATCCGCAAAGTGGTCGGCACCGATTTCTCCCATCTCGATGATGCCGGCCACACCTTCTCGCCGCAGATTTACTTCAGCCAGCGCTGGCTGAGCGAGGACAAAGCCCGCTGGCAATTCGAAAGCACGTTCGGCCCGGTCTACGGCGATGATCGCTACCACGATTTTTTCTATGAAGTGACGCCGCAATATGCCACCGCCGAGCGCGAAGCCTACAGCCCGGACGGCGGTTTCGGTGGCTGGCGGCTCGCTGCCGGCATGACCCGGCGCAAGGACAATTTCTGGTTCGGTGCGTTTCTGCGCTACTACGACTTGAGCGACGCGGTGTTCGTCGACAGCCCGCTGGTCAAGCACGAGCATTCGTTGCTGGTCGGTGTCGCGTTTGCGTGGATTCTGCAATCCAGCAAAACAACCAACTGAAATAGTTGTGGGAGCGGCTTTAGCCGCGATTGCGGTAAATAAATCGCGGCTAAAGCCGCTCCCACAAAAACAACCGGAAACAAAACGCCACCCGAAGGTGGCGTGTTGTTTTGAACGAAAAAGACTCAGTGGCAACCGCCACCGCAGCAGCTGCCGCCTTCGTCTTCTTCGTCATCGTGGTGGTGGTGACCACCGGCGCCGTGGACATGGCCGTGGGCCAGCTCTTCGGCGCTGGCATCGCGCACGCCAACCACTTCAACCGCGAAGTGCAGTTCAACACCAGCCAGTTCATGGTTGCCGTCGACAGTAACGCGGTCGTCTTCGATATCGGTCACGGTGATCACGACCGGGCCATTGCCGCCAGTCGCCTGGAACTGCATGCCGACCATGATTTCGTCGACGCCGCTGAACATCGAGCGCGGCAAGACCTGCACCAGATCTTCCATGCGCTCGCCATAGGCTTCGGCGGCCGGGATCACGGCATCAAACTTGTCGCCGACCGACTTGCCGGCCATGGCGCTTTCCAGACCCGGGATGATGTTGCCCATGCCCTGAATGAACGCGAGCGGCTGGTTGCCCTCGGAACTGTCCAGCACGTTGCCGGCCTTGTCGCGCAGGGTGTAATGGATGCTGACGACCTTGTGATCGGCAATTTGCATGGGGGACTCCAAAAGCTGAAAACGGGAAACGGGTCGCCGCCGACCGGGCGGCGACGGCCGGCATTCTACACCGGCGACCGGGGCGCCGTTAGCGCAGCGTCAAACCGGCGCGCTGTGGCCAGTGCGCCAGCCGCGGTACAGCCGTCCAAATGCGGGCCGTGGGCCCGGCACTATTGCAGCGCGCCTCGACGCGCCGGCCACAAGTTCTTACCATGCCCGCCTCCCTCAAGGCTCCACAGGACTTGCTGATGAAAGCCCTTACCGCCCTGCTCGCTGCCGGCCTCGCGCTCGGCGCCGGCTCGACCACCCGTGCCGACACCGGCCGCGATGTCCATTCCTATGCCGAACCAGACAAGGTCGTCACCGAACACATCCACCTCGATCTGGATGTCGACTTCGCCGCCAAACAGCTGCGCGGCAGCGCCACGCTGTCGCTGAAGCGCATCGCCAGCGGCTACGACCAACTCGTGCTCGACACCCGCGATCTGACCATCAGCAAAGTCGAAGCCGCGGCACCGAACGGCGCGTTTGCACCGACCCCGTTCACGCTCGACAAGGCCGACCCGGCGCTCGGCAGCGCGCTGCGCATCACCCTGCCGGCCGACGCCAAATCGGTGAAGGTGACTTACGCCAGCAGCCCGACCGCGTCCGGTCTGCAGTGGCTCAGCGCCAATCAAACCGCCGGCAAAAAACATCCGTTCATGTTCTCGCAGGCGCAGGCCATTCACGCTCGCAGCTTCATTCCGCTGCAAGACACACCACAAATCCGGGTGACCTACTCGGCAGTCGTGCGCACGCCAAAAGAACTGCGTGCAGTGATGAGCGCCGACAACGACGCCAGCCAACCGACGAACGGCGAATACAAATTCAAGATGCCGCAGCCGATTCCGTCGTACCTGATCGCCATCGCTGCTGGCGATCTGGCGTTCAAGCCGATGAGCGCGCGCACCGGTGTCTGGGCCGAACCGGTCACGCTCGATGCGGCAGTCAAAGAGTTCGAAGACACCGAGAGCATGATCGTCGCTGCCGAAAAGCTGTACGGACCGTATGTCTGGGGCCGTTACGATCTGCTGATCCTGCCGCCCTCGTTCCCGTTTGGCGGCATGGAAAACCCGCGCCTGTCGTTCATCACCCCGACCGTCATCGCTGGCGACAAATCACTGGTCAGTCTGATTGCACACGAACTGGCGCACTCCTGGTCCGGCAACTTGGTCACCAACGCCACGTGGCGTGACCTCTGGCTCAACGAAGGTTTCACCACCTACGTCGAAAACCGGATCATGGAAGAAATCTACGGCCGTGACCGGGCGTTGATGGAACAAACCCTCGGCCGTCATGACTTGCTGGAAGACTTCGCCAAAGTCGACGAAAAAGATCGCGCCCTCGCCATCGACATGACTGGCCGCGATCCGGACGAGGCCTTCTCGCGCGTGCCGTACGACAAAGGCGCTGCGCTGCTGTTCTACCTCGAAGACAAATACGGCCGCGACAAATTCGACACCTTCGTCAAAGGCTATTTCGCCGCCTACAAGTTCAAGACACTGACCACCGAAGAGTTCGTTGCCTACGCCGACAAAGAACTCATCAAGAAAAACCAGCGCGGCATCAAGTTGCCGAAGCTGAAAGAGTGGATCTATCAGCCGGGCCTGCCGGAAGATGCGCCGCAGCCGGAATCACCGGCATTCGAAGCCGTCGACAAGCAACTGGCCAGCTTCACCAGCGGCAAACTCGCCGCCAACAAAATCAAAGCCAAGACCTGGACCACCCACGAATGGCTGCGCTTCCTGAACGG
>CAMLKQ010000189.1 GCA_946480585.1 uncultured Kangiella sp. | reverse complement strand
GGTGGCGAGATTGCGCAGCGCCGCCTCGCTCTGGATGCTGACGAAGTTTTCGTAGTCGTCGACCATGAACATCGCTTCGGCGGTATCGACCACGCGCCACACCACAACCGAGGCGATTTCGATCGGATTGCCTTCGGCGTCGTTGACTTTCAGCTTGCCGCTCTCGAAGTTGCGCACCCGCAGCGAGATGGCGTGCTTGCTATAGAACGGGTTGGCCCAGCGCAGGCCCGGGTCACGGCAGGTGCCGACATAGGAGCCGAACAGCTGCAACACCTTGCCTTCGTTCGGGTTGACCATGAAAAAGCCGAACCAGCTGATGAAAATCAGAATGGCCAGCAGACCAGCGACGATCTTGATGACCGGCGGCATTGCGACCACGGCCGCAATGGTGGCGAGCTGCAGCACGAACAACAGCGCCAACATGCTGTAGCCCGAGCGGCAGGTGCGGGTGATTTCTTGGGTCATGGTGTCTTTCTCCAGTAAGCCCCGAAACGGGGAAGCGGGTTTCCGACCCGGCATGAGCATATTGATATTATTTTGATATCAATATGTCAAGCACTATCGGGCCAGCGGCAAGGCAGGCTCGCGAGCCCGGTGGGGCTGAACTGGTGATTTTCGGCACTGGGTTGGTCGTTTTGACCACTTTATTTTGTCGTCGCTTAAACCAATCCCATGCCAGTCAGCGTCTTACCGGACATGGCACACCGGCTGCTTAGTCGCTGGTACCGGTTTAAATCACCACCGCCCCATCGGCTCACCCAACCGATGGGCAACAACAAGGAGAACACCATGCGCCTGACCCCCACTGCCCTGCTGCTTGCCGGCCTGATTGGCCTTTGCGCCGTCCCGGCCGTCATGGCCCACGACGTCGGTGATGGCCAGAAAGGCCGCGGCATCGACACCGTCAATGCCGACATCGAGGTTGGCCACGATGCCGAAGCCGGCGATCTGGACAGCGTCAACGGTGACATCGAAGTCGGCAGCAACAGCCGCGTCGGCGATCTGGACACCGTCAACGGCGATATCGAATTGGCTGACGGCGTCAAAGCCGGCGGTGCCGATTCGGTCAACGGCAAAATCCAAGGCGGCCGAGAAGTGCTGATTGATGGCGATATCGACACGGTCAACGGCGGCATCCACCTCGATGCCGGCAGCCGCATCGAAGGCGGCCTGGACACCGTCAACGGCACGGTCAGACTGACCGGTACGGCCATCGCCAAGGACATCGAGACCGTCAACGGCGATATCCACCTGCTCGATGGCAGCGTCGTCAGCGGCAAAATCATCGTCCGCAAGCCGAATGGCAACTGGTGCTGGTTTGACTGCGATGATGACAAGCCCGTCATTGAGATCGGCGCCAATGTCGAGGTGACTGGCGGCCTGTTGCTGGAACGGGAAGTCGAATTGAAGCAGCACCCGAGCGCCAAGGTCGGCCCAATCGTCTACGCCTACGACAAGAAATAAGCCTGTCCCCCGCGCCGCGCCGGTTGTCGCCACGCTGCCCCCACAGCCAGACAACCGGCGCGGTTTTCCCGCGGAAATTCTGCTTTCGCTCAGCTACAATGCCGCCACTTTTCCTGCCGGCCCGCCCATCTCCCCGCCGGCAGGCCGACTTGTCGAAAATTTGAGCGCACCCCATGAGCGAAGCCGAGAAACGCCCGAGCAACTTCATCCGGCAAATCATTGATGCCGATCTGGCCAACGGCAAACACCAGACCGTGGTCACCCGGTTTCCACCGGAGCCGAACGGTTACCTTCATATCGGCCACGCCAAATCGATCTGCCTGAACTTCGGCCTTGCCCGCGATTACCAGGGCAGCTGCAACCTGCGCTACGACGACACCAACCCGGAAAAAGAGAGCATCGAATACGCCAACTCCATTGCCGAAGCGGTGGAATGGCTAGGCTTCACATGGAGCGGCGACAAGCGCTACGCCTCAGATTATTTCGAGCAGCTCTATCTGTACGCCGAAGAGCTGATTCAAAAAGGCCTCGCCTACGTCGATGACTCAACCCCGGAAGAAATGCGCGCCATGCGCGGCTCGCTGACCGAAGCCGGCAAGGAAAGCCCGTATCGTTCACGCACGCCGACCGAGAACCTCGAGCTGTTCCGCCGCATGCGGGCCGGTGAGTTTGCCGACGGCAGCAAGGTGCTGCGCGCCAAGATCGACATGAGCTCGCCGAACATCAACCTGCGTGACCCGGTGATTTACCGCATTCGCCGCGCCCATCACTGGCGCACCGGCGATGACTGGTGCATCTACCCGATGTACGACTACACCCACTGCATTTCCGACGCGCTCGAAGGCATAACCCACTCCATCTGTACGCTGGAATTCGAAGATCACCGGCCGCTGTACGACTGGGTGCTCGACAACATCAGCATTCCTTGCCACCCACAGCAAATCGAATTCGCCCGTTTGCAGCTGGAAGGCATGTTGACCTCCAAGCGCAAATTGAACGAACTGGTCCAGCGCCAGATCGTCACCGGTTGGGACGATCCGCGCATGCCAACCATCATGGGTCTGCGCCGGCGCGGCGTGACTCCGGCCGCGCTGCGTTTATTCTGCGAGCGCATCGGCGTCACCAAACAGGATTCCGTCGTTGAGCTGCAGCAGTTCGAAACCTGCGTCCGTGACGATCTGGATCAGAACGCCGGTCGCGCCATGGCAGTGCTGAAGCCGCTGAAAGTGGTCATTGAGAACTGGCCGGCGGAACAGGTGCAGGAATTGAAAGCGCCAGCGCATCCGCAGAAACCGGAAATGGGCGAACGCACGCTGTACATGACCCGCGAACTGTTCATCGATCAGAACGATTTCCGTGAAACCACCGACGACAAGGACTTCAAGCGCCTGCTGCTCGGCGGTGAAGTGCGGCTGCGCAACAGCTATGTGATCAAGGCTGAACAGGCGATCAAGGATGCCGCCGGCCACATCACCGAAATCCGCGCCAGCGTCGACCACAACACGCTCGGCAAGAACCCGGAAGGCCGCAAGGTCAAGGGCGTGATTCATTGGGTGTCAGCCAGCCACTCGCTGACCGCGGAAGTACGCCTGTACGAGCCGCTGTTCGCGACGCTGCGGCCGTGGGAGCTGGACGACTACATCATCGGCCTCAATCCGCACTCTCTGACCGCCATTTCCGATGCCCGGGTCGAACCGTCACTGGCGGATGTCGCGCCGGAAACGCGGTTCCAGTTCGAGCGCGAGGGCTACTTCGTTGCCGACCGCCACGACTGCAAGCCGGGCAAACTGGTCTTCAACCGTACCATCGGCTTGAAAGATTCGTTTGCCAAGCTGGAAAACAAGGCCAAGTAATCCTATTAGTTTTGTCATTGTCCACCGATTGATTGAACGGCCAGCGGGTGGCGGCAGCTAGCAACCGTCACCCGCGGCGATTTCCCTGACAGGAGACCCCCATGCCCCGTTCCCGCTTTGAAGAAGACGACGAACTCGAAGGCGGCTTCGAAGAAGAAGGCCTGCTCGACGAAGACGGCGAGCTTGATGATTTTGAAGACGATCTCGGCGACGAGCTCGACGACGAGAAGCTGGAAGAACTCGCTGAAACCGATGAGGACGACGACGAGGATGACGAGGACGAAGAAGGCCTCGACATCAACAAGGAAACCGAGGACTGGAGCGAGTCGCTCGATGACATGGAGTCAGACTACTGGGAAGACTACACCCGGGGTCCACGCTGAACGGCGCCGTCTGACTGTATCATTCTGTATCAAAACCGCCGCAGCCTGCGGCGGTTTTGTTTCCGGATGTACAGGTTTATTCCTGACCGAAACTAACAGCCGAGCAAATCATACTTGCTTGGCTATTTCCGCGACATTCCGCACATTTTTCATAGCCTTTCCTGCTATCTTTGGCTTTCCGGCGCAGATCGGAAACCCGTGACGGTCAATCCGGGTCAAAACAAATGCATGGACTGGCATCTGTATTACGTTGGGTGCTCTCCGCAGTCGTTGTCATGCCGTTAAAACGTTTTGCCAGCAGCGTCACAATAGCTGCGCTGACCTCCTGCTATAAAGGTCACGCTGCCTGTTGTAGCTGTCTGCAAGGACATGACTTTGGCACTTTCAACGCAATCCCCCGCCCCGGCGTTGCCGGACCGGGTCACTCGACTCTGGCACGCCCACCGTGCCGAAGAGGCATCGCTGCACCTGATTCCCGAGGCTGCCCAACTCTGCGCCGAGCTATTCCAGCGCCTGCCGGAAAATGAAGAGCTCGTGCTGCTGAGCCGATCGCCCGGCGTCAGAAACGAGGAAGAAGCGCGCGCCTGTCAGCGCGCACTCGCCGAAACTGCATTTCATCTGTCATTTACCGGTGGCAGCCACACCGTTCGGCTGAACATGATGCAGCTGTTTCAGCGCATTCGTCTGAAGCCGGCGTTCTACGATTATCTGGCCATTCGATTGATCAGCCAGCAGCCGAGCAGCAACAAACCGATCAGCGCCGAAATGCAGCATTTCCATCAGGCCCGCACCGAATTTTCTGCCGCGATGGACAGCATCATCCAGCAGCTCGAGAGCCGGATCGAACAGGCTTTTCACGCCTGCAACGCCACCCAGTACATTTCGCTTTCCGCCGCCAAAGACATCGCCCGCATCGTGTTGCGGCAGTACGTGCACGAAACGCCGGACATTCCGCAAGGCGAAGGCTTCAATGCCGAATTTCTGCGCCGCTACCAGCGCCGACTGGCAGGCCTGAGCGCGCACGACTGAGCCGTAGCTGGCTGCCAACAAAAAACAAACAGGGCGCTTAAGCGCCCTGTGTTGCGACTACCGCCGTAGGCTGTCGTCGGCGCTGATACCACTGCCGAATCCGCTGCAACGACGGTTGCTCGACAAACTGCGTCAGTGCCGTTGCCAGTGCACACACCGAGACAATCGCCACGATGATGGCGGCATTGACGGACCAACCCGCCGCCTCGAGCCAGGCAATCACCCGAAAACCGAGCATCTGGTGCACCAGATAAAGCGTGTAGGAAATGCTGCCCAGCCACAGTAGCGG
>CAMLKQ010000188.1 GCA_946480585.1 uncultured Kangiella sp. | reverse complement strand
CCATACATCGTGACGGCATCCGGGCTGCCGTCAGCATGGCGGTGATCGTGATGCCATGACAAACCCTCGACGTCACGTCGCACGATCCAGGTACGCGACCGATCCTCACCCACCGCAAAGGGAATCCGGATTTCATCCGGCTGGCAGCTGTTGATTTCCGCAACCAGGGTCTTGCCGGCAAAATCATGCGCCGGATCGGGCGGAAACGTGCTGGCCCCCACATAACGGGCACCGCACTGCGCCTGCAGCGCGGCAAAAAAATCATCAGCCGCGTCATTGGCTGCAAAAGCGGCGCGCGTCACAGTCAGCAGAAACACCACCAGCACAGCGCTCTGCTTCGTCTTTTCCATTCCACTCTTCGGCGAAGCAAGCGACCACATCTTGGCGCGCTTTGCCCTTGTTGCTGCTGTTGTCATTGCCACTGCCTTTTATTGTTCACCATCGAGCCGAAGGGGCTGCCATCGTTACGCTGACCAGCATACGGGAAGTGGCCCTGACGCCGGCAAAAAAAAGCGGCGTCAGGCTGGGCCTGACGCCGCGTTCGGAATGGCTCGAACCGCCCTTCACTACTCTCACATGGAACTGCTCTTACACGGAACTTCCCACACACGGAACTTCTCACACACGGAACTGCTTCACCATCTGCTGCAAGGCTTCGGCCAGTCTCGCCAGCTCACGGGCCGCGGCACGGTTTTGCTCGGCGCCACTGGCGGTTTGCTCCGACACCGACGAAATCAGCGTCATGTTCTGGTGCATTTCGTGGGTGACCGCCGTTTGCTCTTCAGCGGCGCTGGCAATCTGTGTGCTCATGTCGTTGATCACCGCCATGGCTTGCGTGATCCGCTCCAGCGATTCGCCGGCCCGCGCCGTTTCGGTCACCGAAGCTTCCGCCTCCTTCTGGCTGCGGGCCATCGTTTGCACCGCTTCACGGGCGCCGCTTTGCAAGCGCTCGATGGTTTGCTGGATCTCGGCAGTCGACTGCTGGGTACGCGACGCCAGCGTGCGCACTTCATCGGCCACCACGGCGAAGCCGCGGCCCTGCTCGCCGGCGCGTGCCGCTTCGATGGCGGCGTTCAGCGCCAGCAAATTGGTCTGCTCGGCAATGCCTCGGATGACATCCAGCACGGTGCCGATTTGAGCACTGAATGCATCGACCCGGTTGATGACTTCCACCGAGGTTTGCACCTCGCCGGCCAAGCGGTTGATCGAAGCAATGCTGTGCCGGACCACATCGTGACCGGAACTGGTTTCTTTCTCGGCGTTATGCACCTGCGACAAAGTGCTGTTGGCGCTGCGGGCGACATCCTGCACGGTGGCGGTCATTTCGGTCATCGCCACGACCACGTGTTCGGTCTGCTCGCGCTGCTGGCGAATCGCTTCGTGCGTGCTCTCGGAAATGCGCGCGGTTTGGTCAGCAGCCGAGGCCAGTGACTGGGCAGTACTGGCGATCTGTTGCAACATCGAGCGCAGTTGTTGGGTCAACCGGTTGACCGCTTCCGCCAGCCGGCCGAATTCGTCTTGGCTGTCGACCTGCACCTGCACGGTCATGTCGCCATCGGCAACGCGTTCAATCACCTGCATGGTGTTTGCCAGCGGCTTGCGAATGCTCTGGGTCACCCACAGTGCGATCAATGCCGCCAGCACCAGCGCCACTACCGAAACCGCCAGCACCACAAGGCGGCTGAACGATACGGCATTGTCGGCGCTGGCTTTGGCTTCGTCCTTGAACCGCTCGACGGCCGCGCCTTCTTCGCGCATCGCGGTGCGCGCCTCGACCAGAAACGTCTCGGCTTCGTCAAACGCAGCTTTCGCGGCGGCCGCTTCTTCCAGCTGCTTCTGGTAAGTCGCGACCAGACTGTTCGAGCCGCTCAGCATGCCGCGGTATTCACGAATGCTGTCGAGCAAATCGCTGTCGGCGCCGGCCCCCTCCAGTTCCTTGATGCGATCATCGATCGACGCGGCAATGGAATCGAGATCGCGCAATACCGGCGCCAGGCGCGCGACTTGCCGAATCGACAGGGCATCCACCGCGCCGACGGTGCCTTCGCGGATCAAACGGCTGGTGCGGCTGGCAACGCTGCGCAACGCGCCCCGGCCGGTATCGGCGAGCTCGCCCAGTTCACCATCAAGATCATCACCGGTTTCTTCGAAGCTGGTGCGCTGTTTGGCCACTTTCAGCATTGCGGCGATTTCCGCTTCGTGGGCGCTGAACATGCGCGGCGCCGCGGCCAGGTACTGTTTGGCTTTTTCATCCACCAGCAACAGTGCCTGCTGAATGGCCTCTTCGTCTTCGACCAGCGCATTGAGCTCGGCACGGCTCTGCTGATACTGCGCTTCGGCTTCGGCGAATTGCGTGCGTGCCGCCTGCAGCTCTTCGTTGCTGCGGCCGTTGAAATGCTTGCCGAGCGCGCGTGAGGTTTCGAGCAGATTGACGTTCAGTTCGCCGCCCTTGATCACCATGGGCGCGGCGCGGTCTGCCACCGAACGCAGGTCGCCCTGGATGGTGGTCAGGCTGCCAACGCTGACGACCGCGATAATCAACAAAAATGCACAGGTCACGGCAAAGCCGGCGCTGATGCGTTGGGTAACAGT
The DNA here is from genome assembly GCA_946480585.1 of uncultured Kangiella sp. The sequence goes on along the minus strand of CAMLKQ010000188.1, from coordinate 2,431 downwards.
CAAGTTCATGCCTAAACCTCTGCGGGACCTTGCGGCATGGCATACCTCGCCTTGCCGCCGACTACGTCACGGCGTTGTGATGTATGGAATAACAACGGCTGAATGAAGCCTAGTTCAGCGGTACGAAATTGCCAGTTGTCGCTCAGTCGTTGCGCCGCTGTGCCGGCAGCAACTCAATGCGATAACCATCCGGGTCTTCGACAAAAGCCAGCACCGTACTGCCGCCTTTCATCGGGCCCGGTTCGCGGACGATTCTGCCGCCGGCAGCGCGGATGCGCTCCGCTGCCGCGTAGACGTCGTCGACGCCAATGGCGATATGGCCAAAGGCGTTGCCCAGTTCGTACTTGTCGACACCCCAGTTATGGGTCAGCTCAATGACGGAACTGTCGCTCTCGTCGCCGTAGCCAACAAAAGCCAACGTGAAGCCCTTTTGTGGATCGGCGCCATCGGGATAGTCGCGCCGGCGTAACAGCTTCATGCCAAGAATGTCCGTATAGAAATGCAGTGAGCGGTCCAGATCGCCCACGCGGAGCATGGTATGCAGCAGTCGCATCAGTCAGTTGGGGCCAGAAAGGAAGGGGCCGCCAGCATACCTTGCGTGACGCGGGCCTTCACAGCTGCCAAATTTCCGGCACCAGAGATCAAGCACTTGCGTTATCAGCGGCTGATCGTCACCTGCACACGACGGTTTTTCTCCCTGCCCCGCTCGGTTTTGTTGTCGGCGACCGGTTTGCGTTCGCCGTAGCTGACAGTTTGCACCCGCTTGGCGTCGATGCCGGTTTTCAGCAGGTAATCGCGCACCGCTTCCGCCCGCTTCTTGCCGAGTTGCTGATTGAACCAGCGACCGCCGAGGCTGTCGGTGTGGCCTTCGACCACCATCAACTCAATGTCTTTGTCCGCTTTCAGGTAATTGCTGATCTGATTCAGCCGCGCCACGGTCTGTGGCGTGAACTCCACCCGGTCGAATTCGAAATACAAGGTCGATTTCGCAATGTCGGCAAAGGTATAAGGCAGCAGCGCCGCAACACAGTCCTGAAAGCGGCCGTAGGCTTCCTGAAAGCGTACCGCCGACACGCCGATGGCGACCGGCTGGCGGCCATCGCCATAACTGTCGGTGAAAAAGGTCGGAAAGCGGCCGCGACCGAGTTCGTTGAGCAAACGCCAGGCCGCTTGCTGTTTCAGCTGCACCAGCTTGGCGCCGCTGGTATACGGCGCGATGCCGAGTTCCGCGGCCGGCTCACCGGTAGCCCAGGCCGGTGGCAAGGAACGCATCGTGACCGGGCCGGCCTGCAACGGTAGCGACCATTCGCTCTGCAATTCAAAGCCGAGATTGCGCTGGCCGTTGTAGGCGTAGAAGCGGGCGCGGCCGAAGCCGGGAATGTCGTGACTGAGCGAGCAGTACAAAGGCGAACGTGAGGTCTTCCAACCCGATTGCTCGATGTCGGCTTCGTAGCGGAGCAATTCGCCGCGGGCCGGCGCCAGCGCGGCGATCAGCACGATCAGGGCGGTCGCAAGGCTCAGCGGCCAACGCAAAGACGACTGCATGATGGTTCCTGCCGTGGGGTGGAATGCGTTCTCTGCCCGGATCTATCGGCGCCGTTCACGCTTTCTTGAGCGTTGGTGCCGCCCGCACTACGCGGCAAGAATTTGCCGCCCCGTCGTTCGATAGTGCCAAGCGTCGCGGCTTCGGCAGGTATAATTGGCGCCCATTTCGCCCCTCTTCCCTGCTTCCGGTTCCCGACTATGAGTTTGCGACTGCTCCGCCCTGACGATTGGCATCTGCATCTGCGCGATGGCGACAAATTGACCAGCACGGTCGGTCACACGGCGGGCCAATTTGGCCGCGCCCTGATCATGCCGAACCTGAAACCGCCGGTGGTGACGCTGGCGCACGCCGCGGCCTACCGCGAGCGCATTCTGGCAGCGCGGCCGGCCGGTTCGACATTTGAACCGCTGATGACGCTGTACCTGACCAACAACAGCGATCCGCAGGAAGTCGCCAAAGTCAAACAAAGCAGCTTCACGCTCGCCTACAAACTTTATCCGGCAGGTGCCACCACCAATTCCGACGCCGGTGTCACTGGCATCGAACATGTCTACGGCGTGCTGGCGGAAATGGAAAAGCACGGCGTGCCGCTGTGCGTGCACGGCGAAGAAACCGAACACACGGTCGATGTGTTCGATCGCGAAAAAGTGTTTATCGATCGCACCCTCATCCCGACCCTGAAGCGCTTCCCGGGCTTGAAAGTGGTGTTTGAACACATCACCACCAAGGAGGCTGCCGAGTTTGTTCGCGACAGCGAGCACCACATCGCCGCCACCATCACCGCGCATCACTTGCTGTACAACCGCAATGCGATTTTCCAGGGTGGCATTCGGCCGCACTACTACTGCCTGCCGGTACTGAAACGCGAACACCACCGCGCGGCGC
>CAMLKQ010000187.1 GCA_946480585.1 uncultured Kangiella sp. | reverse complement strand
GGGTTCCATTGCATGGGGCTATCATCACCGAAGCTAGTATTAAGCTTTTTTGACAATAATCAATTGTGGGGTGTCATTTGCATATTTCGCCCCGTTACCCGCTAACCGCGTATGAACGGGCGATGGCGCGGTTTTTGAGGCTGTAACAGTCGTTGTCATATTTCTTTCACATGACACGCATAGCATGGCGGCACTGAAAAAAGACCGCTCGGCCAAGGCTTTCTCCAATGGGCGAAAACATGAATACCCCTGTTGACGTACGACAGAGCGTCCGCGCACTGCTGGATGCCCAGACCGCCAGCGGTCGGCACACCATCCGGACCCTCAAAGACCGGGTGGCGCGTTATGCCATCGGTGCCGGCGGCTGGCTGGTGATCGGCGCCGTGATGCTGATCTTCTTCTACCTGCTGTCGGTGGTGTATCCGGTGTTCGAGTCGGCCGATATCGAGGCGCACCCGGGCCACGATGGCAAAGTGCCGGTCAGCACCGTGTTGATGCGGATGGACGAATACGGCGAGCTGTCGACCCATATTGGTGAGGACGGTCAGATCCGGGTGCTGCGCAATGCCAGCGGCGAAACGCTGCTGACGCAAGCCCTGCCGCTGCCGGAAGGCGTCAGCGTCAGCTCGGCGACTGAGCTGAATGCTCGCGCCGGTCTCATCGCGGTCGGCCTCAGCAACGGCCAGGCGCTGTTGGTGACCTACGCTTTCAGCCTCAGCTACGACGACACCAACCAACGTCAACTGACCCCGGTCATCAGCTACCCGTTCGGCGAATCGCCGTTGACACTCGACAGCGACGGCCGCGCGCTGACCCGCCTCGCCGGAGCCGGCGACGACGAAAGCTTCGTACTGGCAGCGCAAGTGGCGCCGCAAACCGTGCTGGTCAGCAAGTTCGCCAGCGAAACCTCGATGCTGGATGACACCACCACGCTGGCGCAGGAAAGCCAGAACCTGCTCAATCTGGAGCAGCCGGGCCGGTTCTTGTTGATCGACGGCGAAGGCCAGTGGCTTTATGCCGGCGCCGACGACGGCTCGGTCGAAGCCTGGGATCTGCGCGGTGAGGAAGCGCGCCGGGTCGAGCGCGTGTTCGTGGTTGAAGCCGGTCGCCAACTCACCGAACTGAAATTCCTGATGGGCAGCATCAGCCTGCTCGCCGGTGACGACAAGGGCCGCATCAGCCAGTGGTTCCGTCTGCGCGATCCGCACAACGAATTCCGCCTGAAGCCGGTGCGCCAGTTCGAACTCGGCAACCAACCGATCAAACTGATCGCCGTCGAGCCGCGCCGCAAAGGTTTCTATGCCGTCGATGCGGCCGGTGAGCTCGGCATTTTCTACACCACGTCCAATCGCAAGCTGCTCAGCCACACCTTGGCGGCCGAGCCGAGCAAAATGGCGCTCAACGCCAATGCCACCGAGCTGGTGCTGCTCAACGTTGATGGCAGTCTGAGCCGCTACAAGGTCGAAAACGAGCACCCGGACATTTCCTGGAGCGCGCTCTGGGAAGAAGTCTGGTACGAAAGCTACGAAGCGCCGAGTTACACCTGGCAGTCGTCGTCGGGCAGCGATGAGTTCGAACCGAAATTCAGTTTGATGCCGCTCGCGTTCGGCACCATCAAGGCGGCGTTCTACGCCATGTTGTTCGCGTTGCCGATCGGCATCTGCGCCGCGATCTACACCGCCTACTTCATGGCGCCGGCAATGCGCCAGATGGTCAAGCCGGTGGTCGAGATCATGGCGGCACTGCCGTCAGTCATTCTCGGTTTCATCGCCGGCTTGTGGTTGGCGCCGGTCGCCGAAGCCAATCTCGCCGGCATTTTCTGTTTGCTGTTGTTGTTGCCGTTGGTGTTCATCGGTTTTGGCTGGCTCTGGCACCACGCACCGATGTGGCTGCGCGAGCGGGTGCCGGAAGGCTGGCAAGCCGCGCTGCTGGTGCCGGTGATCGTGCTCGCGGCCTGGGCTCTGCTGGCGCTCGGCAGCGGCATGGAAAGCACGCTTTTCGGCGGTGATTTCCGTCATCACCTGACCCATGCCTGGGGCATTGATTTCGAGCAGCGCAACGCGCTCATCGTCGGCATCGCAATGGGTTTTGCGGTGATCCCGAGCGTGTTCTCCATTGCCGAAGACGCCATTTTCGGCGTGCCGAAATCGCTCACCAACGGCTCGCTCGCGCTCGGCGCCTCGCCGTGGCAAACCATGGTGCGGGTGGTGCTGCCGACGGCGAGCCCGGGCATATTCTCGGCGGTGATGATCGGCCTTGGCCGCGCCGTCGGCGAAACCATGATCGTGTTGATGGCCACCGGCAATACCCCGGTCATGGAAGCCAACATTTTCGAAGGCCTGCGCACGCTGTCGGCCAACATCGCCGTGGAAATGCCGGAAGCCGAAGTCGGCGGCTCGCATTACCGCATCCTGTTCCTGTCAGCGCTCGTGCTGTTCCTGTTCACGCTGGTGTTCAACACCGCGGCAGAACTGGTGCGGCAGCGGTTGCGGCGCAAATACGGTTCGCTGTAAGGACGTACTGAGATGAGAGAACCTTTTTTCAAAAGCGGCGAACACTGGGTTTGGCTCAATGCCGGTGGTATCGCCATTGCGCTGGTCATGGTCATCGGCCTGCTGCTGCTGATCGCGGTCAACGGCCTGAGCCATTTCTGGCCGCGCGACATCGTCCAGTTGCGTATGCAGCAAGACGAGCAGCAGGAGCTGGTGCTCGGTGAAGTGGTCGATGACAACATCGCCATCATCGACGGTGCCAAAGTGCCGCAAACCCTGATCCGGGTCGGCAACCGCGATGTTTACGGTCAGGATTTCCGCTGGTTCAGCGATCACACCCTGAGCGCGCCGGAACTGCCGGCCGACGCGGTTGCCATTGAGCGACTGGAGTGGGGCAATTTCTACGGCTTCATCGATGCCGTGATGGAAGGCGAGCGCACTGTCGCCAGCGCCAGTGACGGCCAGTTGATGACGGAAGTCGCCGAGCGGCTCGCCCGCGCCGAAGCGCTGCACAGCCGCATTGCCGAGCTGGAGCGCGACACCGTTGGCGACATCAACTTTGCGCTGGAAAAACTCCGGCTGGAAAAGCGCCGCTATGAAATGAGCGGTGGCGGCAGCGCTGAGCGGCTGGCCGAAATGGCTGCCGAAGAAGCGGTGCTGAAAGGCGAATTCGAAACGCTGCAAAACGAACTCGGCACGCTCTATCAGGAGCTCAACCGCGACAGCCTGGCGCTGAAGCTGGTCAGCGGTGACAGCCGGACGCTGTCATTCGCCAAAATCGTTCGCATTTATCAGCCGAACAAAATGGGCTTGCTCGACAAGCTCGGCCATTACTTCGGCAAGGTCTGGGAGTTCCTGAGCGCGCAGCCGCGCGAATCGAACACCGAAGGCGGCGTGTTCCCGGCGATTTTCGGCACCGTGATCATGGTGCTGCTGATGTCGGTGATCGTGACGCCGTTCGGCGTGGTCGCGGCCGTGTATCTGAGCGAATACGCCAAGCAAGGCCCGGTCGTGCGCGCCATCCGGATCGCGGTCAACAACCTCGCCGGCGTGCCGTCGGTGGTGTATGGCGTGTTCGGTCTCGGCTTCTTCGTCTACTTCCTTGGCGGTAGCATCGACAACGCCTTCTTCCAGGAAGCCAAACCGTCGCCGACGTTCGGCACCTCCGGTTTGCTGTGGGCATCGCTGACGCTGGCGTTGCTGACCTTGCCGGTGGTGATTGTCTCGACCGAAGAAGGCCTGTCGCGGATTCCGAAAGCGATTCGCGAAGGTTCGCTGGCGCTCGGCGCCACCAAAATTGAAACGCTCTGGCGCACCGTGTTGCCGATGGCGAGCCCGGCCATGATGACCGGCCTGATTCTGGCGGTGGCGCGCGCCGCCGGTGAAGTGGCGCCGCTGATGCTGGTTGGTGTGGTCAAGCTGGCGCCGACGCTGCCGGTGGATCTGAACGCACCGTTCCTGCACCTCGAACGCAAGTTCATGCACCTTGGCTTCCATATTTACGACGTCGGCTTCCAGAGCCCGAACGTCGAAGCAGCACGACCGCTGGTGTACGCCTCGGCGCTGCTGCTGGTGCTGGTGACCGTGCTGCTGAACGTTGCCGCCATCAAGATCCGCAACCGCCTGCGGGAAAAATACAAGGCGCTGGAACACTGATACCCGCTGGCGGCCACTGTGGTCGCCGGCAGAAAAATTCCTGACCAGCGTGCCGGGCACGCGGGAGAAGCACGATGAACGAGATGAGCAAAGGTCACGAGATTGATGTCAGCGCCGTGCGTGGCGTGCGCGAGAAGCGCAGCATCGACAACGAAAACATCGCCATCAATGTCCGCGATCTGAAGCTGTATTACGGTGAGAAGCAGGCGCTCAAGGGCGTCAACCTGCCGATCGCCGAGAAACGGGTGACGGCGTTCATCGGTCCGTCGGGCTGCGGCAAGTCGACGCTGCTGCGCTGTTTCAACCGGATGAACGATTTGGTCGATGGCGTCCGCATCGAAGGCGCGCTGGAAATCGGCGGCAAGAACATTTATGCCAAGGACGTCAACGTCGCCGAGCTGCGCCGCAACGTCGGCATGGTGTTCCAGAAGCCGAACCCGTTCCCGAAATCGATTTACGAGAACGTCGCCTACGGGCTGCGTCTGCAGGGCATCAACAAGCGCCGTGTGCTCGACGAAGTGGTCGAGTGGGCGCTGAAAGGCGCCGCGCTGTGGGACGAAGTGAAAGACCGTCTGCATGACAACGCGCTTGGCCTCTCCGGTGGTCAGCAGCAGCGTCTGGTCATTGCTCGCGCCATCGCCGTCCAGCCGCAAGTGCTGCTGCTGGACGAGCCGGCCTCGGCGCTCGACCCGATCTCGACCCTGAAGATTGAAGAGCTCATCAACGAACTGAAGAGCGATTACACCATTGTGATCGTGACCCACAACATGCAACAGGCGGCGCGGGTGTCCGATTACACCGCCTTCATGTTCATGGGTGATCTGGTCGAATACGCCGACACCGACACCATCTTCACCAACCCGAAGCAGAAACAAACCGAAGACTACATCACCGG
>CAMLKQ010000186.1 GCA_946480585.1 uncultured Kangiella sp. | reverse complement strand
TGGTCAACCAGATAGCTGCCGCCCTCTTGCGGGATCTTGCTGTAGGCGACGCCAAAGCTGCGGGCAAAGGCATCGACCGCGGTGGGTTCACCGGTAAGGCCGATAAAGTCGGCATGAAAGAACGGCATGTACTGCTGCAATTGCGCAACCGTGTCGCGCTCCGGATCAACCGTCGCGAACACCATCTGGGTATTGGCCTGCAGCGCCGGTGGCAATTGCTTGTACAGCTGGGTGAACACGGTCAGGGTGGTCGGGCAGATGTCCGGGCAGGTGGTATAGCCAAAGAAGACAAAGCTCCACTTGCCGCGCAGGCGCTCGTTGGTAAACGGCTGGCCGTGCTGATCCAGCAAGGAAAACGGTGCCAGCACTTTGGCTTCCGGATAGAGCTGGCCACTTTGCAGAACCGGTGCGACAGCCGGCTGCAGAACCGGTTTCAGCAGCCAGGCGCCGGTGATTGCCGCTGCCGCGATGGCAACGACCAACAACCACGAGCGAGCTCGGTACATCGACATGGTTCAACTCCAGTAATGATCGACCAGCAGGACCACGAACAAGGCCATCAAATACACGATGGAGAAACGAAACGTCGCCATCGCCTGACCCGGGCTGTCACGGAATTTCAGCTTCCACGCATGCACCAGAAACCAGACTCCCAAAATCAAACTGCCAATCAGATAAATCAGCCCACTCATGCCGGTCAGATACGGCAGTAGCGTCGTCAGCAGTAACAGGATCGTGTACCAGAGCACGCAGCTCTTGGTGAACTCGACCCCGAACACCACCGGCAGCATCGGAATATCGGCCTTGGCGTAATCGTCTTTGCGGTGAATCGCGAGTGCCCAGAAATGTGGCGGCGTCCAGACGAAAATGATCAGCACCAGCAGCAAAGCATACGGATGTATGTCATTGCTCACTGCGGCCCAGCCGAGCAACGGCGGCGCCGCGCCCGACAAACCACCGATGACAATGTTCTGGGTGGTGGCGCGCTTCAAATAACCGGTGTAGACAAACGCGTAGCCAATCAGGGCAAAAAAGGTCAGCGCGGCGGTCAGCGGGTTGACCAGCAGCGCCAGCACCAGCATCGACAACACCGCCAGCAACAACGCAAACGCCCACGCCCGTGGACCATCCACCTTGCCTTGCGGAATCGGCCGATTCAGCGTCCGCGCCATGATGGCGTCAATGCGCTGATCGAGCACTTGATTGACCACGGCTGCGCTAGCTGATGCCAGCGCAATGCCGAGCGTGCCGAACACCAAAACAGTCCAGTCCGGTGCCCAGGCCTCACGCGGATCGACCGCGAGAAACATACCAATCACGGCCGTCAACAACAGCAGCGCGACCACACGTGGCTTGGTCAGCTCGTAATAATCGCGCCAACCGGCAGCGGACGTGCTGGCGACCTGCTCCACCGAACTCATGACAACTCCTTGCCGCGGGCCGTGGCCAGCAGCGTCAGCAGCAAACTGATCATCAGCAAGGCGCCGACATTGTTATGGGCCACGGCGATCCACAGCGGCAAACCGAATACCACATTGGAAATACCGAGCAAAATCTGCACCGTCAACAGACCACCGACGAGCGCGGCATAGCGCGGACCGGCACCACCTTGCTGCCACAGCCGCCACACCAGCCAACCGACCACCAGCAACACCAACCAGGCACCGATACGATGGGCACTGTGAATGGCGACGCGGGCCTCGTGCTGCAACACGCCAAACTCGTAATTGATGTCAGCCAAGTGCAGCGAAAAGCCTTCGGCGTAATCCGCTGTCCACCATTCCCCCTGACAGACCGGCAATTCGGTGCAGGCGAGCGCGGCGTAATTCGAACTGGTCCAGCCGCCCAGCGCGATCTGGGCCACCACCAAGGCAAACGCCGCCAACAGATGCCGACGCAAACCGCTCGATACCGGCAACGGTTTGATCTTGCCGTGCAGTTGCAGCGCCAGCACCGTCAGCAGGGTCAGCGTAGTGAAGCCGAGCAGCAAATGCGTGGTCACCACCACCGGCATCAACTTCATCGTCACGGTCCAGGCACCAAACGCACCTTGCACACATACCAGTACCGCAAGGAACAGCGGCAACGCGACCGGATGCCCGTCCTTGCGTTTGCGCCAAGCCAAAAACGCCAGCAGCAAAATGGTCAGGCCCAACAGCTTGGCGAAATGACGGTGGATCATTTCCGGCCAGGCTTTGGCCATTTCCACGGTGTGCTCCGGGAACAGCTCGGCTGCACGCTCGAGTTGCGCATCGGTGGTCGGTACGGTCCAGTGGCCATAACAGCCGGGCCAGTCCGGGCAACCGAGGCCAGCATCGCTGAGCCGGGTCCATGCGCCCAAGGCGACCACCACCAGCGTCAACACGGCGGCGAACGTCGCCAACCAGCGGGTGTACTTCGTTGCAGTCATGTCGTTGGATTCCTGAATGCGCGTCGCGCGTTAACCAATGTGCGAGAAACGCAACAACTTCTGAAAATCTTTGCGAATGTCTTTGCTGCGCTCGATGGCATCTTGCTGATTGACCGGCGCGGTGTAGCGCAGCACCACATTACCGAGCGGGTCGATGATGTAATACGCCGGCGCCACCGGCAGCGTCGACGCGCGCAAGCTCACGGTGTGCTCCGGCAGTGCCACCGAACCGAGCGCGGCAATTACGCCAGCGCGAACCCGATCATTTTCCTTGCCGATGCCGATCCAGGTTTGCCGCAAGGTGTACAAGGCAAGTTCGCAGCTGGCATCGCATGTCGCGTTGCCATGCACATACACCAACCACCATTTGCCACCGGTTGCAAACGCCTGGCCGTCGGCTTGCTGCCATTGCCAGGCACTGATTTGCGGCACCGGTTGCATGAGTTCGCCGCGATTGCTGCGGGCATGGTTCTGAAACCAGCCACCGAAATAGCCAGCGTAAGCGAAGAACACCGGCAGCACGAACACCAGCAAAATTCCAATCAGCTTCCAGCGATTGCGCAGCACTTGCTCGCGCGGCAATTGCATCGGCTCGGGAGAGGACGGCAGGTTGGATGATTCAGTCATGTTGGCTCGTCTTGCGTGGGGAAACCGACCGGTGCTGCCACAGCCACCAGCCATACAGCAGCACCAATACGGCACTCAAAGAAAACCAGGTCACGGCATAGCCGCGGTGTTTGGCCGGCGTCATGCCAACCGTGCTGGACCAGTTCGGCTGCAACGCCGCCGCACCGACTTCCAGGCGCAGCAAATACGGCAGCCGCTCGGGTTTGTTCTGACGCAACAAGGCCAGATCGAGCACCGGCAAGTCGACCACGGCCGCTTGCGCATCGAGCACAGGCGCCCGCCACGGTTGACCCGGGGCATACAACTGGCCTTGCACCGTCATTTCGCCCTGCGCCGGCTCGGCGATTTGCTCGCTTGGTTGCCAGCCACGGTCAACCAGCAACCAGCGCTCGTCAGGCAAACGCAACCATTGCAGCAGATGCACGCCACGGCGGCCCTCGGCATTCTGGCTCGCCAATCTGAACAGCGGTGCCGGCAGCCAGTGACCATTGGTGACGACTCGTGTCGCCAGCGGATTCGGTGCCTTCAGCGCCACATCCAAGGCCTGCGGCGGTTGCGCCATGGCTTGCTCGCGCGCGGCCTCCAGGTGCTGCTTTTCGGCCTCGCGGCGGAGCTGCCAGAACCCCAGATTGAGGGTGAGCACGAGCATGGCCAGCACCAGCAGGCTGGGCCAGAACGGCAGCGAAAGACGGCGGCGAAGCGACATGGTCAGCAGCGGCAGGCACTGGCCAAAAAACGGGCCGGCAGCTTACCACAGGGGGCCGGCCGGCTCATCAGAAGCCGGCTGGCTGCGCTGCTCGCCAGTGCGAGTGGCGCAGCCCCGGCAGAAGGCGTTAACACATTGATGGAGCGGGATTTTTCACCCGATTGCCGGTCAGCCCGGCACTTTGCCCTGTTTCCGGTACAGCTCGAACAGGCGACGCGAATCGGCGGGCAACTGCGGATCAGTCAACGCCGCGGCCACTGCCTGCTCCGCAGCCGGCTTGGCGTGCACGGCCAATGCCTGCAGCGCAACTTTTCCGACGCCCGGGGCGTTGCTGCGCAGCAGGTCGGTCAGCAGCGCCGCATCGCTGGCGGAGCCGTGATCGCGCAAGACTTGGGTGGCGGATTTGGCGAGGCTGGGCACCCGCGAAGCCAAATCGTATTGATTGCCGAGCCGCTGCAGATCCGCTCGAGCCGGTTCAGCCAGCCAGTCGCCTTTCAGCTCGGCCGGCAAGCCCAGTGCAATCCGATACATCAGGTCGCGTTGCTCCGGCGCGTAGTCCGAGGCGGCGAAGCGTTGCTGCAGCGCATCGCGCTGGGCGGCACTGAAGGCCGCTGGCAAGCGCGGATTCAGCAGCAACTCAAGCAGAGCGAAATAGCGCAGCTTGTAATGGGCATGCGCCAACAGCTGCAGGCTGTGATCAATGCGTTCGGCATCGGCGCCAGGCTCCTGGCTGAGTGCCAGCAACGCGAGTAGCGCCGGTTCTGGCGGCAACAAGGCGTTGGCCACTTCGGTGAAGCCCACGGCTTCCGGGCCGGCAGTGTTTTTCACCCAGCCTTTGCCGCGGGTGAGCGGATCTTTGGTGAACCAGCTGAACGCCAGCACATGGCGCGCTCCGGGCGTGGCCTCGGCAAACGTCGCGGCATCAAGCTTGACCGTTTGTTCGGTAAATTTTTCACCGTGCAGCATTTGCTCGGCACGGACACGAATCTGATCGGCGCCGGTCTTTTCCAACACCGTCACGAGCGCAACGATGTTTTCATCGGTCTGCAGTTGCTGACTCGGCGGTGGCACCGGTTTGGCGGCAAAACTGGCCGCTGACGCCGTCACCATCGCCAGCGCCACCAACCAGCGCGGCGCCGGACCCAACGTGTTGTGATGATTCATCTCTTGCCTCTCCTTTTGCTGGGATTTGCTACGACTCGCATCGATGCACCACGACCAGACTTACCCGATCTGCACAGCGCTCATGCACCGGTATGGGGACGCGTCGCGCTCATTCATCTGCCACCAATCACGGACGACCAACCGCCAGTAACGGC
>CAMLKQ010000185.1 GCA_946480585.1 uncultured Kangiella sp. | reverse complement strand
CCAATCTCGCCCTGCATGCGCTCGATCAATTCCTTGCTGATGGCAAGACCGAGGCCGGTGCCGCCGACCCGTCGGTGATCGCTGGAATCGGCTCGCGAAAATTGCTGGAACAGCCGGGCCTCGAATTCCTTTGGCACGCCCGGCCCCTGATCGTCGACGCTGATGCGGAGGCGGCCGTCATGGCATTGCGTTCGCACCGTAACCTGTCCGCCGCGCGGCGAATATTTGATGGCATTCGACAGCAGATTGGTCAGCACCTGATTCAGCCGCTTGCGATCCGCACGCACCCGCCAGCCGGGGTCACAATCGAGCTGCTGCAAACTGACGCCGAGTGTTTGCGCATACGGCTCAATGGTGGACAGCGCGTGCTCCAGCTTGTCCTTCACGTTGATGTCTTCCAGAAACAAGGTCAGCTGGCCGCGGCTGATCTGTTCGATGTCGAGCAAATCGTTGATGAGCTCTGCCAGCCGTTTGCTGTTGCGGTGGGCGATCAGCAGCAAGTCATGAACCGGGCCTGGCAAGTTGGCAAACTGATTCGAGACCAGCAGATCCAGTGAGCCGGCGATGGAGGTCAGCGGCGTGCGCAGTTCGTGGCTGACGGTGGCAACAAATTCGCGCTTGAGCCGATCAACCCGGCGCCGGGCGGTGACATCGCGGCAGACGGCGATGAACGTTTCGGGTTCGGCCTGCGGCAACACCGACAGTGCCATTTCGATCGGCACACTGGTTTGGTTTTTGCGCCGGCCTTCCAGCTCGCGCAGCGGCGTGGTCGTCGCCTGGCCAGCCGATTGGCTGGCATCGCGCAGCAGTGCCCGCAACTGCTCCTGCGGCACGGCCGGCAGCAATTGCTGCAGGGTGCTGCCGGTCATGTCTTCGCCGTCAAAACCAAACAGACGCGCCGCCGCCGGATTGGCTTGCAGCACGGTCCCGTCACTCGCCACCATCAGAATGGCATCGGCGACATTGTCGATGATGGCGCGCGAGCGCTGGGCACTGGCGGCAAGCGCCGCTTCACTCTGCCGGTAATTGGCGGTCATCACGTCGGCAATCTGGTTGGCGCGCTCTTCGCGCTGGGCAAGCGTGCGCAGCAACAACCAGATCAACGCGCTGATGACGGTGCCGAGCAGCAACAACGCACCGATCACCGAGCGGTTCTGCGCACTCTGCTGCTCCGGCAACCAGGTCACCAAGGTCCAGTCACGACCGAACAGGTGCAAGAGTTGGCTTTGCCGGTAACGCTGCGATTTCCAGTCGACAACCTGATCGGCATCACTGCGGAACAACACTGCCGTCGGATCGTCGCTGTTCTGGCCGTCGATCAGGACAAACTCGCCGGGATGCGATTGTCCGGATTCGCGCAGCATGCTGTGCAGCAGATCATAAGCACGGAACGGACTGTAGACCCAGCCGAGGGTGGCGTGCTCGCGTGCGGCCGGGCTCGACAGATCGGCGCCGTGGGCATAGACCGGCACGTACATCAGAAAGCCCGGTTGCACCGCGCCGTGGGTTTCCTGCAACAGCGTGACCGCGCCGGTCAAACTCGCTTCGCCGGTGCGCATCGCCCGGCGCATGGCTTGGCCGCGCACCGGCTCCGACAACATGTCGTAACCAAACGCTGCCAGATTGCGGCCGGTAAACGGCTCGAGATAGATGATTGCGGAGTAATCTTCGCGCGCGCCGGCTGGTTTGATCGCGTAGTCGGGAAAACCTTCGGCGCGGACGCGGGCCAGATGCGCGTCCCGTTGGGCAGCAGGAATGCGTTCACTGAATCCCACGCCCTGAATGCCGGGGTAGCGTTCCGCCAGTTTCAGCTGGTTGACGTACTGCTGCCATTCGCTGCGGGTGACGCCATCGCTTGCATCGAACAGGCCAACACCGCCGCGCAGGATTTGCTCGTGGCCGAGCATGCGCTGCGAAATCAGTGTACGCAGATCGCGGCTGTAACCTTCCAGCCGGGCCGCATCGGTACGCTGACTGATTTGATGCAGGCTCCAGCTGGCTGCCAGCACCAACGCGAAACAGGCCGCCGCAATGATGCCGGCCATTGATCGGCGATACATCCAGCGTTGCAAGGGCCGGGTCGAGGTCATGGTTGTCATGCGCTCTCCTGCGGCCGAGGAAACCGCAGCCAGAAAGTGCTGCCGCGGGCTTCGGTCGAGCGAAAGCCGATGCGGCCAGCCATGGCCTCGGTCAAGCCCTTGCTGATCGCCAGTCCCAAGCCGGTGCCACTGTGCTTGCGGCTTGCCGACGCATCTGCCTGCCAGAATTTCTGGAAAATGAACGCCTGCTTGTCGGCCGCAATGCCAATGCCCTGATCTATCACTTCGATACATACCTCATTGCCATCACGTGTGGCACGCACTTGCACCAGCCCGCCCTGGCGCGAGAACTTGATGGCATTGGACAGCAAGTTCGCCATGATCTGAATAAACCGGTCCGGCGCCAACAGCAACTCGGTATCGTCTGGCAGGTGGTTCTGCAACTCAAGCGTGACGGCTTGACTCACCGCAAAGCTGGACAGTTCATCGAGCGTTTGTTGCAACAGTGGCACCACTGCGACCCGGCGCAGCGCCAGTTCGAATCGGCCCGCCTCGAGTTTTTCAAAATCGAGCAAATCGTTCACCAGCAGCAGCAAGCGTTTGCTGTTGTCGGTGGCAATTTTCAGCAGCTGCTGATGCTGACTGGAATCCTTGCTGACTTCGCCGCTGCCGAGCAATGCGAGCGCGCCGCGTATCGATGTCAGCGGCGTACGCAATTCATGGCTGACCATGGCGACAAATTCCCGTTTCATTCGATCATGGGCGATGCGATCGGTCAGGTCATGCAGCAGGCAGCAATAGCGGCGTTGCCCGGTGCGCTGCAGGCTGGTCAGGGCAATCTCGACATCACGCGGTGACGCCTGCGGTGCGGTGAGCCGGGTTTCCCGCCAGACGCCATGGTGGTTGTGCTGCTCGGCGTCTTGCAGCCAGCTCGGCTGCCAGGCGGGCAGCCACAGTGACAGCGGCTGACCGCGCAACAGCACCGCGCTTTGTCGCAGCAGCGTTTCGGCGGCTGGGTTGGCCATCTCGATGCAGCCGTTGTGATCGAGCAGCAGAATGGCATCGGCGGCGCTGTCGGAAATGGTTTGCAGGGTTTGCTGTTGCCGGGCCAGTTCGGCCGTGCGCTGTTCGACCAAACGTTGCACGCGCAAGCTGCGGCCATGCACCAGCAGCAACATGGCACCGATCAGCACGGTGAACAGCATGCCGCCGACCATGACCAGCCAGGCTTGCCAGGAGTGGGTCTCGCGCAGGTAATCCGGCAAGGCGTAAATGCTGAGCCGCCAGATGCGCCCGGCAAACGGCCAATCGAAATCATGGCGAAACGCGGCATCGGTTTGCACGTTGGCCGGTAAATTGGAAAACAGTGGCTCGGCAGCGGCGCCATCGGTGTTGTCATGCAGGGTCAGGGCGATGCCGTCGACAGCGAGTTCGTCCAAGGCGTAGTCCACGGTCGCCGCAATCTGGATGCCGACGACGGCCAGACTGGTGCGCTCCGTTTCGGTACGGCGTTGTACCGGCCGGGCCACCAGCACTGCGGCAATTTGTCGGTCGAGCTGGCGCAGCGCAATTCGCGGTGAGGCCGTGGTTTTGCCACGCTGCAAGGTGGTTTCCATCAGCGCGCGCCGGGTGGGTTCGGCTCCATTGTCGGAGCCGATGAGCCAGGCATTGACGGCCGGTTCGATGTACACAATCGGAAAGTAATCGGGGCGCGCGGCGGCAGCGGTTTGCTGGCCGGCGGCATCGCGCTGCCAAATACGAAACCCGTTGCCGTTCTGCTGCTGCATTTCGCGCTCGTAGTCGGCCCGCTCTGCCGCTGTCACCCGATGCACCCAGCTCAGCGAAACATGGCCGTTTAGCTTGTCGACTTCCGCGCGGGTGAAGGCGGCGAAGTCGCTGCGGCTGACTTCCTGGCTGGCGGAAAAAAAGCGCTCAATCTCAGAGAGGCTGTCGAGATGGTCCTGAAAGGCGCGCTGCACCTGCCGCTCCATGCGGCCGGCGAGATCGAGAAAGCGTTGTTGCATCTGCTGCTGTTCCCAGTGACTGGCGCGAACAAACAGCAGGGTGACCAGCGTAAATGTGACAGCGAGCGGCAAGATCACCGCACGCAGCTGTTGCCGACTCTCGCTGCCGGTCGGGCTGGTCGACAGCAGCAACAACGGTGTGATGAGCGCCACGCCGATGCTGTCGCCGACCCACCAGGTCAGCCAGTTGAACGGTGCTTCTTCGCGGCCAATCTGGCCAGCCGCGAGCAGGCTCGCAATGCCAACGGAAGCGCCAATCAAGGTGCTGATCGCGCCGCCGAGCACGGCAAAGCGCAGCAGCGCGCGCTCGTCGTCCCAGGCCAGTGGCAAACCGACGTAGCGTTTCAGCAACCAGCAGCCGAACCCGGCTTGGCTGGCGGCGCCAAGACCGATCGCGGTTGTCATCAGCAGCTTGCTACTGCCGGGCAGACCAACGGCAGGCCACGCGGTCGACAGGTTCATCAGTACCGAACCGAGCCAGATGCCGGGCAGCGCCTGTGGTCCAAATCGAATCATGCAGAACAAGGCGAGTCCGGCCGGTGGGAAAACGGCGGTGGCAAAGCCCGGCGGAATCGCCAGCAGCAAACCGAGCCGGCCGAGCAGGAAATACGCCAGCGCGATACCGGGAATGAGCAGGAACAGGCGCTGGTGCAAGCGGGATGAACCGACAAGGTCAGGAATGCCGTAAAGACTAGTACAGACTGGCGCAGCCGTTCGCCAGCACGAACGTCTGCGGTCGACTATTCTTGATCAAAGCGCGCGTGGCCATGCCGCAACGCCCGTGCGTCCATTCCGGCTGTCCCGACCGAAGGAAACCCGTTGTCATGTCCGATGCCTTGACCCGTGTGGTCTATGTCGAGGACGAGCCTGATATTCAGGCCATTGTCCGCATTGCGCTCGAGGCCATTGGTGGCATGCAGGTGGCTGTGTTCAGTTCCGGTCAGGAGGCCATTGCGCGGGCTGCCGAGGTGCAACCACAACTGCTGGTATTGGATGTGATGATGCCGGGTCTCGACGGACCCGGCACTTTGCGGTTGCTGCGCGAGCA
>CAMLKQ010000184.1 GCA_946480585.1 uncultured Kangiella sp. | reverse complement strand
AATGACCGACACAAACGCCAAAGCGTTTGAAGAAAAACTGCTCACCATCGACCTCGTCGATGGCTTGCGCCGCGAACAGGAACGCCTCGATCTGGCGCTCAACGACGCCGAGCAGATGAAAACCCTGCGCACGCAGATTCAGGCCTACTACCAGCAGGCCGGCATCGCCGTGTCGGAAGCCCTGATCGATCAGGCCATTGCGGAACGGCAAGCCCAGCGCAACACCTTCAAGCCGAACAAACTGTCGACGCTCGGTCGCTGGGTGGCGACCGCGTATGTGTTCCGCCGGCGCATCGCGATCACGCTCGGCGCACTCGCCGCCATCACGCTGCTCGCGTGGTATCTGGACCAGCAGATCAGCAGCTGGCAACAAGCACGCGAGCTGGACGCCTATCGCGACGAGCTGCAACAGCGGCTCGATGCCGTGCAGTCGCTGCAGCAACAGGCCGCTGCACTGCCGACCGAACTGGCGACGTTGACCGCCAGCGACGGCATAAGCATTCCGGCCCTGTCGCAATGGTCGGCCACGCTGCAACTGGGTTATCGTCAGGCGCAATTGACACTGCGTGGTGACAGCCGCTGCACTGCGCTGCAACTACCAGACGAACTCGTGAAACCCTGGTCCGGTGAAAGCACGCTCGCCGCCTGCAGCGCACAACAACCGGCACTGCAGCAAGCCTTGCAACAGGCGCAGACGCTGCAGCGCGATCACCAGCAGCTCGCGATGAGCGTGCAAGCGTTTGGCTTGCTGAGCCAGCGGGTAGCAGCGCTGCCGGTGTTGCAGGCGTGGCGCGCGGTGGCGACCACGTTGGCCGCAGCACAAGCCAGTACCGTTGCCGGCAGTGACTATCTGCAGTTCATTGACAGCACGGCAACCGCTTCAAAAGCGGTTGAGCAAATTGCCGCGGTCGCACCAGCCCATGCCAGCGCCGTCAGCTGCCTGCAGGAGGCGGTCGGTAGCGCCGATAACGCCGATCAGAATCGGCTGCGCGCCCTGCTCGACAAAGGTCTCGGCTTGCCGCAAGCCGAACGCGCCGATGACGTTGGCGACTGGACCGCAAGTGCCGATCAAACTTGCCGCTTCTTCAACTCCGCTGTCACGCTGCAGCTGGTGTCTGAACGCGGCGAGAAGACCGGCATCTGGCGTGAATACGATGGCAATCGTCGCGCTCGCACCTACTACCTGATTGTCGATGCGCTGGCTGCCGGCAGCAAAACCGAGGTCTTGGTACAAAGCGCAGAAGATCAGCGCGAGTACAGTCGCCACCGGTTTGGTGTGCGGGTCGACGAAGCGACGTTTGAGCGCATCAAACGCGACAAGCAGGATGATGGTCTGCTCGAACAACCGGAAGTCGGCCAGAAGCCGGCCCGCAGCCTGCGTTGGCAATTGCCGCCGGGCTTTGACGCCAAATTCATTGTGGAGTGGTGAGCATGAGCTCCAGCGCCAGTTACTACAGCCGCCTGCAAAGCGCCCAGCGCGAACACGGCCAGTTGCAACACGCCATCGCCCAACAGCAGCAAGCGTTGCAGCACTGCGAATCACGCATGGCAAGCACCTTGCAGCAGATCCGAACGGTTGTCATCGAAGCGATTCGCAATGGCGAACGGTTTGACTGGACTGAGGCCGATGAACAGGTCTCGGCGCTGTTCAAGCAGCTGTACGATCGCCACGACGATCTGACCGAGCAACTGCAACGCGACGAAGCGGAGGCCGCGCGCGCCAACGACGCCGTGCGCGCCGCGCTGGCCGAACACGAAGCCGCGGTGCAGGCGCTGACCCATCTTGACCAGCATATCGACAGCGCCACCGAAGCCTTGGCAACCGTGCAGGATCTGCGTCAGCAACAGGATGATATCGAGCTGCTGACCGAGCGACTGAAAGCGCAGAAAGCCGACGCCGAAACGGAGGCTGGCAGCAAGCGCAGCGCCTACGAAAACGATC
Source organism: uncultured Kangiella sp. (assembly GCA_946480585.1). The sequence continues at coordinate 3,196 of CAMLKQ010000184.1, read as the reverse complement.
GCTACTTTCACTACCTGTGGCAACGCGGTTACGGCACGCCGCGTTACGCCGCAGGCCGGCTCAGCCAGCGGTTTGACCGCTGGTTGGCCGAATCATGCTATTACGCCGACAACCAGCGCCAGTATGAACTGCTACTCGCGGTTCCGCTGCGGCTGCAAAGCGCCATCGCCGAATCAGTTGAACAACTGGCGGCACTGGAAACACAAATCGCCAGCGAACGAGCCGGCATTGCCTGGCACATGCAGCGCGACAGTGCACAAGCCAACGTCGATGCCAGCGCCAGCAAACTCGCCGAGGCGAAAGCGGCCGTGGCACAGATCCTGGGCCGCATGCAGGCGGGCAAAACCGAAGTCGGCAGCATTCAGGGCGGCGTGCATGCCCTGCATGAGCGCATGGCCTCGTTGGTTGACCAGGCGCTCAATAATCAACAGCTGAAACGCTTCGTTGGCGCAACGCTGTCAACCGTCGATGACAAGCTGTTCCAGCATTACGAACAGGACCGGCAACAGGCGCAAGCCCTGCGCAGCGACAACGCGCGGTTGGCGACGCAAGCGCGCGCCGTGCAGAACGACATCGACGAACTGAACAGTGCCTGGCAACGCGCCAAGGTGCTGGAGGCTGCCGCTATCGCCGCCGCAACGGCGCGACGTTCGAATCGCTCGCACGGCGGCATGTTTGGCGGCGGCGGTTTCGGTGGTGGTGGCGGATTTGGCGGCGGCGGCTTCAGCAGTGGCGGTGGTTTTGGTGGTGGTGGCTTCCGCACCGGTGGCGGGTTCTAGAAAATCGCGGCCTCACAACTCCGTTCGTCCTGACTCCGTCGAAGGATGAACGGAGGAGTCACAGCAAATCGCCCAGCAATCGTGGCTCGGCGTGCCGACATCAGCCGGCGCGCAGGGCGTCCACGATATTCAACCGCGCGGCGCGCGCCGCCGGCAGAAAGCCGCCGAGCAAGCCCATGATCAAGGAAAAGATCAGCGCATTGATGACAATGCCCGGCGTCAGCGTGAAGCTGAAAGCCAGCTCGGAAAACGTCTGGAAGTTCATCGTCGAGATGGTGAAGAACTGCATGCCGGATGCGAGCAGCAAACCGGCAACGCCACCAACCAGCGCCAGCAGCAAGGCTTCAATCAAAAACGCCAGCATCACCGCCTTGCGGCTGAAGCCAATCGCCCGCAAGGTGCCAACTTCGCCAACCCGGTTGGCGACCGCGGCGTACATGGTGATCATCGCGCCGATAATCGCGCCGAGCGAAAAGATCACGCTCAGCGTGACACCAAGATAGCGAATGAACAACGCCATCACCCGCGATTGATCGGCATAGAACTGGGTTTCGCGTTTGGCTTCTACCGTCAGGCGCGGATCGGCATCAAGCTCCTTGACCACGGCATCGAACGCATCCGATTCCGTCAACCGAAACGTGGCGGCGGAAAACACCACCCGCCGGAACGACTGCATCATCAGTTCACTATCGGCCCAGATCTCGGAATTGAAACCGGTTTTGCCGGCATCAAAAATGCCGACCACGACCCAGTCGCGCTGGCCGAACCGGATGGTTTCACCGAGTCCGGCGCCCTGAAAGCGGTCGGCAATCGCACGGCCGGCGATCACTTCGGCGGCGCCCGGCCGGAACATCCGGCCTTCGACAATTTGCACCTGCGGTCGCAAGGTCAGGCCAGCCGCGTTGGTGCCGCGAATGATCACATTGGCCGGTCGGGCGATCCCGTCAGCCGGGATATCCCGCTTGTTCAGGCTGATCAGCACCACCGATTCTTTGGCAATCAGTTTGTCGCCGTTGCGATCACTGGCGACATGGCGGTTGCTTTCGATGATTGCCGCCTGACTGCGATCGACCACGCTCTGCACTTCGGTTTGCGAGCCTTTGCGAATCACCGTGACGTTGTCCGGCGAACCGGTGGCGATCAGCGTCTGCGCCAGGCCGGCTTCCAGCATCAGCACGGTCGCGTAAACAAACACCACCAGTGCCATGCCCCCGGCCGTCAGCAGCGTGGTCAATTTGCGGGTGCGCAGGTTGCGCCAGATGTAGGAAAACGGAATGCCACTGCTCATTGGGTACGTTTCCTCAGCCGATGCTACGCAAGCCATCAACGATGCGCACGCGGGCCGACCGTATCGCCGGTGTCACCGCCGCCACCAGCGCGACGACCATGGCGCAAGCAAGTTGCAACCACGGCGTTTCGGCCGCGACATTGAACACCGGAAAGACATTGTCGAGCGCGCCACCAAACGCCCGCGCCAGCGGATAGGTCATGGCAACGCCAATCGCCGCGCCGAGTGCGCACAGAATCAGCGACTCCAGCACGATCAAGCTGGCGATGAAGCCGGGCGCAAAGCCGAGCGCCTTCAAGGTGGCGTACTCGCTGGTGCGTTCACGTGCCGCCATCGCCATGGTATTCGCCATCACCGCCATGATGATCAGGATGACCACGTAGGACACGATCTCGATCGCCACCACGATGGCTTCGGTCATCGCAACGAAGCCGAGCTGAAAGGCTTTTTCGGTTTCGGTCATGGTTTCGGCCAGCGAGTTGCGGAACTCCGCATCGATGGTGCGAGAAATTTCGGCCGCCTTGTCCGGGTCCTCGATGCTGACGATGAATACCCCGGTACGGTCACCACGCCGCGGCGCAGTTTTCTTGATTGACTCGTTTAAATAATCCCAGTGGAAAAAGAACTGGTTCTCGTCGGTGTTCTGTTCCTTGCCGTCGTAGATCGCGCGCAGCACGAAATTCCATTCACCGGGAAAAATGGTGCCCTTCAGCGGAATCACATCACCAATCTGCCAGCCAAAGCGCTTGGCCAGTTTGCGGCCCACCACCGCGCCGCGCCGATCCACCAGCCAGGCTTTCTTGTCGGCCTCGCTGAGAACGAACTCCGGATACTGGTCGAGATAGCCGTTTGAAACAGCAAACTGCGGGAAGAAATTGCGCTCGTCGATGTAGACGCCGCCAAACCAGTTGGCCCAACTGATCGCCTCGACACCATCCACCTGACGGATGCGATCCTTGTAGCTGATGGGCAAGGTGAACACGAGCGAGATACTGCTGCGGGTCACGAGCCGCGCATTCGATGCGGCATCGGCACCGGCATACCAGGCACTGACGATGGTCTTGAGCAGGCCAAACGCCAGAATCGCGACCACCAGACCGGTCACGGTCAGCAGCGCGCGTAACCGATG
>CAMLKQ010000183.1 GCA_946480585.1 uncultured Kangiella sp. | reverse complement strand
TACTGCGGCAGGAACGGCTCCATTTCGTCTTCGATGCGTTGCCGCAGTTCCATCAATTTTTTCGCGTAACCTTCCAGTGCCTTGTCTTCCTCAGACGCTGGTTGCCATTGCGGAACCGGGATGGGTTTGCCGTGGCCATCGACCGCGACGAACACGATGATGCAGTGGGTGGTCTTTTCGCGGTGTGGGCTTCTCGGGTCGCCGGCGCTGACATCTACAGCGATGTGCAGGGAAGTTTTGCCGGTGTAGATCACTTGCGCTTGCACTTCGACGAGGCTGCCGATGTGCACGGGCTTGTAAAAGCGGATGCCGCCGACGTACACCGTCACGCAGTACTGACCGCTCCAGCCGACCGCGCAGGTATAACCGGCCTGATCGATCCATTTCATCACGCTGCCGCCGTGCACTTTGCCGCCAAAATTCACTTCGCCCGGTTCGGCGAGAAAGCGCAGGGTCTGACTGCGGTTTTTCGGATTGGGAGTTTGGCTCATGGTTGCCGTTCCTTCGGGTTGGCTGTATCAGCAAGACGGCGCCCGCAGGCGCCGTTGGTTTGCTCAGGTCTTGCTCTGTTGCTTGGCTTGTTTCGCCCGTTCGAGCGCATTGGCACGAATGGAGGCGGCAAGATCGAACGCGGCCTGATCGTCGGCGGTTTCGATTTTTAGCGGCGGCACCGGCGTCGGCTTGCGGCGATCATCGAATGCCACCATCGCGAAATGGGCGTGCGTGCAGCGCTGGAAATCGTTGCCACCGTGGTCGACGTAGACATCGACCCGCACCATCATCGAACTGCGGCCGACGTGCACCACTTTCGCCGACGTTTTCAGCCGGTCGCCAACCACAACGGGATGGACAAATTCCACCGCTTCGACGGCCGCGGTGGACACCGTGCGGCCGGCGTAACGAATCGCGGCAATCGCCGCGGTGGTGTCCATGATGGCGAGCAACTTGCCACCGAACATCGAGCCGTAGGGATTGGCATCGTTCGGGAAAACAAAATCCCAGGAATCAATGGTTTCAGCCACTTTGGGGTAGAACACCGGTTCAGCCATGACACACCTTGCATCGTCGCAGGAAAGCACAGCGTGAAGGGTAGCAAATTCGGTTGTTGCTGCCTTGTCCACTTTACAGCGAGACGATGAGGGGTATGCTCGATCGAGGTGATCTCAGGGCATCTGCGCATGCAGCGACGATTATGGCTGGCACTTGTCATCGGACTTTGGTTGGCGCCAACGCTGGCGGCGGCACCCGCTGTCGCCGAAGTGCCCTTGCTGGTGCTGCACAGCGGCAAGCACAGTGAGGCCAGCGGTCGCACCCGCACGACACCAGCCATCGAGCAACTGGTTGAACAGCTTGGGCTGGCAGCGAATATCCGCTTCCGGCTGTTGCCGACACCATGGAATCGCGCCGTGACCATGGCGCTCGCCGGTGAAGCCGGCATCTACGGTATCTCGAAAACCGACGAGCGCGCCGGGCGTTTGCGCTATTCGGAACGGGTCTGGCGCGAAGAGGTATTGCTGGTGACCCGGCGTGATCGCCAGTTTGCCTTTCGCAGCATTGAGGATCTGCGCGGCAAGCGCGTCAGTGTGCCGCTCGGCACCAGCTACGATGATGCCTTCGAGCGCGCCAAACACACCGTGTTCACGGTGGATGAAAATCCCGCAGGCGTACAGGCGAGGTTGAAGCAATTGCTGGCCGGCCGCACCGACGTCGCCGTGTACGGCAATGGCCGCAACAAACTCGCTGCACAGCTGGCGAAAATCCGAGGTGGCGAACAATTGATGGCGCTGCCGACACCGCTGACCTTCAACGACCGCTACTTCGCCTTTCCGCCGGCTTTGCTTGACGATGCCAGTCTGGCTCGCCTGAACCGCGCCATTCGCGACGCCAGCGCGCGCGGCGATATCGCCCGCTGGCTGGCGACGGCCGATTCACAAAACGCATCGACGACGCCAGCCGGCGAGTGATCAGCCTTCAACTGCCAACAACTGCAGCAGCTGTTGTTGCGCACGATGCGGCTTCTTCTTGCGCGGCTGGGTCTTGCGATAGCTGCCATCGGCCTGCAGCAGCCAGGCCTGACTATTGTCCTGCAGATTGTTGACCAAGGTTTCGTGTTTGAGCCGGCGCAGCAGTTTGCGATCGAGGACCGGAAAGCAGACTTCGACACGGTGGTGCAGATTGCGGTCCATCCAATCAGCGCTCGATGCGTAAATCTCTTCCTGCCCGCCATTGCGGAACCAATACACCCGCGAATGCTCCAGAAAGCGGCCGATGATCGAACGGACCCGGATATTGTCGCTGATGCCGGCAACACCGGGCCGCAAGCAGCAGATGCCACGGACGATCAGTTCAATCTTGACGCCCGCCTGCGACGCAGCGTACAGCGCGCGGATCATCGTGCTTTCGGTCAGCGAATTCATCTTGGCGATGATCTTGGCTGGCTTGCCGGCGCGTGCGTGAGCTGCTTCGCGTTCAATCATGCTCAGCAGGCCGCTTTGCAGGGTAAACGGCGCCTGCAGAATACGTTTCATTTCCAGCGTTTTGCCCATGCCGGTGAGTTGCTGGAACACCTTGTGCACGTCTTCGCACAGATCGGGATCCGCGGTCAGCAGCGAAATATCGGTGTAGAGCTTGGCGTTGGCGCTGTGGTAATTGCCGGTGCCGAGGTGAACGTAGCGGCGCAGCTTGCGTTTTTCCCGTCGTACCACCAGCGTCATCTTGGCGTGGGTTTTGTGGCCGACCACGCCATAGACCACCAGTGCGCCAGCTTCCTGCAAACGTGACGCCAGATCGATATTGTCCTGCTCATCAAAGCGCGCGCGTAACTCGACCACGGCCGTCACTTCCTTGCCGTTGCGGGCGGCCTCGATCAAAGCGCGCACCATGTCGGAATTCTTGCCAGTGCGATAGAGCGTTTGCTTGATCGCCAGCACATCCGGATCGACCGCTGCTTGCCGGACGAAATCGACCACCGAATCGAAACTTTCAAACGGGTGATGCAGCAGGACATCGTGCTCGGCAATGGCCTCAAACAGATGGTTGTGATGCTGCAAAACCTGCGGTGCAACGCGCGGCACCAATGGCCGGAAACAAAGGTCCGGGCGCTCGACCAGATTGGTGATGGTGATCAAGCGATTCAGGTTGACCGGGCCATTGACCCGGTACAGCTCACGCTCGGTCAGGTTGCATTTCTGCAACAGGAACTTGACGATGCGGTCCGGGCATTTGTCGCTCACTTCCAAGCGCACCGCGGTGCCGAAATGGCGCGACAACAGCTCGTTTTTCAGCGCGTTGGCCAGATCCTCAACGCCTTCTTCATCGACATCGAGATCGGAATCTCGGGTCAGCCGGAACTGGTAAACGCCTTTGATGGTCATGCCCGGGAACAGCTCAGCGGCGTGAGCATGAATCACCGATGACAGGAACACAAAGCTGTCGCCGCCCGGCGCCAGTTCATTCGGTAACCGGATCAAGCGCGGCAGCGAGCGCGGCATGTGAATGACGGCATAACTCGACTCGCGGCCAAACGCATCCTTGCCTTCGAGCGAAATGATGAAATGCAGCGATTTGTTGACGAGGCGCGGGAAGGGGTGAGCCGGGTCGAGTCCGATGGGCGAAATCACCGGCACCACTTCATGATGGAAATAACGCTTGATCCACGCCGCCTGCGTTTCAGTCCACTGTTTCCGTCGCAGGAAATGAATGTTCTGTTCGGCCAGTGCCGGCAGCAATACGTCATTGAAAATGCGGTATTGCTCTTCGACCAGCTTGTGAGTGAACTCGGCCACCCGGTCGAGAATTTCGAGCGGAGCCATGCCGTCGGCAGCACGATGGGAGCCGGGCAGAGTGCGGCGGCGAACAATTTCCGACACCCGCACTTCAAAAAATTCGTCGAGGTTGCTGGAGCAGATGAAGATGAACTTCAGCCGCTCCAGCAGCGGCAGCGACTCATCGAGCGCCTGTTGCAGTACCCGCCAGTTGAATTGCAGAAATGACAGCTCACGATTGATGTACAAACCCGGATCGTTCAGATCGCTGTACTGCACCGTCGCAATCGGATCCGGATCGAGCGAGTGACCGTGCGCAACTTTGTTATCGGCGTGTTTGGCCACGCTCGCATCAGAAACCATGACTGCTCCTGTTTGCGCGTGGCCGAGCTCGCTACCGGTTTCCGGTGCGGCTTACTCGTTGAGCCAGCGCGCGATATCTTTGGCGAAGTAGGTCAGAATCGCATCAGCGCCGGCACGGCGTGCCGACAGCATCGACTCCAGCACAATCGCTTTTTCGTTGATCCAACCTTTTTCGGCGGCGGCTTTCACCATCGCGTACTCACCACTGACGTGATAGAGAAAGGTCGGCATGCCAAATTCATCTTTGACCCGACGGACGATATCGAGATACGGCAGGCCGGGTTTGACCATGACCATGTCGGCGCCTTCGCCGATGTCGAGCGCCACTTCGTGCAGCGCTTCGTCACTGTTGGCGGGGTCCATCTGGTAAGTGAATTTATTCCCTTTGCCGAGGTTGCCGGCGCTGCCGACCGCATCGCGAAATGGGCCATAAAAACTCGACGCGTATTTGGCGCTGTAGGCGAGGATGCGGACATTGTGATGGCCGGCTTGCTCCAGCGCGGCGCGTATCGCACCGATGCGGCCGTCCATCATGTCGGACGGCGCGACGATGTCGGCACCGGCGTCGGCATGCGACAAGGCTTGCTTGACCAGCGTGGTGACGGTGACATCGTTGATGACGTAACCAGCACCGTCGATGATGCCGTCCTGACCGTGGGTGGTGAACGGATCGAGCGCCACGTCGGTGATCACACCCAACTCCGGCACTGCCGTTTTCAATGCACGCACCGCCTGTTGTGCCAGACCATCCGGATTGAAACTTTCTTCCGCCGCTAGCGATTTCTTGTCGCTGCTGACCACCGGAAACAAGGCGATGGCTGGAATGCCAAGCCGGTGCGCATCGCGCGCCTCGATCACCAGCTGATCAATGGTCATGCGCCAGACACCCGGCATCGAGGCGATGGGTTCGCGCTTCTGTTCGCCTTCGATGACAAACACCGGCCAGATCAGGTTGTCCGCCGACAGGCTGTTTTCGCGCACCAGCCGACGGCTGAAATCCGCCGCACGGTTACGACGCGGACGACGATGCGG
>CAMLKQ010000182.1 GCA_946480585.1 uncultured Kangiella sp. | reverse complement strand
GACGACATGGTCAGCAGCATGTTGGCTTTCTGGTCGGCCATGGTCGACAGCGCAACATGGTGCTGGCGGGTCTGCCGAATCAGATGATCGAGGTAGTTGGCCGGTTCATGAATGGGCATGGCAACGGCTCCGCAGCAGGCTGATCCGAAACGCGGATGACCGGCGCACCGTTGGCGCCGGCGTTGTCCAAGCCTGACACAACAGGCGGCGATCCGCGCTTACAGTTTCAGATCGTAGTCGAGGATCAGCGGCGCATGATCGGAAAACTTCTCGTCCTTGTAGATCTCGGCCCGCTTGATTTTGCCTTTTAGACTCGGCGAAACAATATGGTAGTCAATGCGCCAACCAACGTTCTTGGCATAGGCCTGACCGCGATTGCTCCACCAGGTGTATTGCTCCGGTCGCTGATCCACCACGCGGAAGGCATCGACAAAACCGACTGAGTCAAACAGCTCGTCCAGCCAGGCCCGCTCGTGCGGCAGAAAACCAGAGTTCTTCTGGTTGGATTTCCAGTTCTTCAGATCGATTTCCTTGTGCGCGATGTTGTAATCGCCGACCACGATGTAGGGCGCCGACTCTTTGGCTTTCTTTTTCAGGATCGGCATATAGAGCTGGAGGAATTCGTCCTTGCAGGTCTGCCGCTCCGGGCCTGAGGAGCCGGACGGCAAGTACAGCGAGGCAATCTTCACGCTACCGTAATCGGCTTCGATGTAGCGACCTTCGGTATCGGCCTGACCGAAGCCCAAGCCGGTTGTCACGTGCTTGGGTTTGACCTTGCTGTACAGCGCAGTACCGGAATAGCCGGGCCGCTCGGCCGGGAACAGGAAACGGTGATAGCCGGCGAGCTGGAATTCGTCGGCATCCAGCTGATGGTCCTGGGCTTTCAGTTCCTGAATGCAGATGACATCGAACTGGCGCTGGGTCAGCCAGGCGAACAGGCCTTTCTTGGCGGCAGAGCGCAGGCCGTTGACGTTGATGGAGGCAACACTGAGCATCATTCACTTCTCACGGAATCGACCGAACGGGCGCAAGCTGACGGAATCGGTCATGGTCATACTGGGTCGGGGCTGCGCGGCAGGCTATCATAAGCAGCTGTTGCTGCCTGCGTGCTGTCCAGAACGCTGTCCCTTGAGAGTCATCCCATGCTGTCGTTCCAACGCGAATTCATCGAATTTGCCCTGTCCCGCCAGGTACTGAAGTTCGGCGAGTTCGAGCTCAAGTCCGGGCGCAAGAGCCCGTATTTCTTCAATGCCGGCCTGTTCCAGCGCGGCCGCGATCTGGCCAAGCTCGGCCAGTTCTATGCCCAGGCCATCCAGACCTCGCACATCCAGGCAGATTTGTTGTTCGGCCCGGCCTACAAGGGCATCCCATTGGTCTCGGCCACCGCAATTGCGCTTGCCGAACACCACAATATCGACATGCCTTGGGCATTCAACCGGAAAGAAGCCAAAGACCACGGCGAGGGCGGCCTGATTGTCGGTGCGCCACTGCAAGGCAAAGTGCTGATCATTGACGACGTTATCACGGCCGGCACCGCCATCCGTGAGACCATGCAACTGCTGAGCAAACACGGCGCCACCCCGGCCGGGGTCGTCGTCGCTCTGGACCGGCAAGAGCGCGGCCAAGGCGAACTCTCCGCGATTCAGGAAATCGAACGCGAATACGGCATTCCGGTGGCGGCCATCATCCGGCTGCGTGATCTGATAAGCTTTTTGCACGAAAGCCCTAGTTTCCGCAGCTACGCCGCCCGTATCGAGGATTATCGTCAGCACTATGGCATCCGTGACTAAGTTGTTTCCCTTGCTGGCCGTCGTTGTCGCCGGCCTCGCGCTGACCACACACGCTGCCCAACCGAAAGGTGGTGGCCCCGGTGTGCTCTACCGTTATGTCGACGAGAACGGCAGCACCGTGGTCAAGGATTACTTGCCGCCGGAAATCGTGCCGAAGGGTTACACCATTCTGAACACTTACGGCCAGACCATTGAGGTGGTGCCGCCGGTCAAAAGCAAGGCGGAATTGGCCGAAGAAAAACGGCTCAAGGCAGCTCAGGCTGCAGAAGAACGGGCCAAGCGGGAAGCGGCCCGGCGCGATGCCGAGCTGATGCGCCAGTTCACCGCCGTCGAAGATCTGATGCGCGCGCGCGATACCCAGCTGTCGGCGCTGGATGTGCAGATCAGCATTCGCAATGGCCAGAACAATCTGCTGACCAGCCAGCTGGAAGAAATGCAGCGCCACGCTGCCGACTACGAGCGGCGCGGGCAGCCGGTACCGAGCCAGCTGCTGAAAGACATTCAGGAATCGCAGCGTCAGATCGAAGAGAACAAGAAGTTCGTCGACGGTCAGAACACCGAGAAAAATCGCATCGCCGAGCGCTTCAAGGCCGATATCGTCCGGTTCAAGGAACTGCAGACACAGCGGCTGCTGCGCAAGCGCGAAGAATCCGGCGTGGTCGGTGTTGAAGGCTCGACATCGGTGGTGTTTTGCCGTGACAACGAGCAGTGTCGGAAAGTCTGGCAGTTGGCGCAGATTTATGCCCGCGACAACAGCACCCGCTCGCTGGAAATCGTCACCGACACCCTGATCCTGACCGGCAAGCCGGTCAAGGAAACCGACATTGCGCTGGCGTTCTCGAAAGTGCCGGAACGCGATCAAGGCAGTCAGGTCGTGCTGGAAGTCAGCTGTCACAACAGCGACGAAGGCAATGCGCTCTGTGCCGGCGATCGGGTCCGCCAGATCGTCAACGGCTTTGAGAGCTACATGAACTCGCGGCTCTGAGGTCGTCTTGAATCGAACAGTGTGGTCGGGCTAACGTCCGCAAAAGTCAGCAATAAAAAAAGCCGCGCAGTGCGCGGCTTTTTTGTTGCCCAAGGTTTATCGCTTTAGCGGAACTCGCTGTGGTTCACTCAGGCGAGCGCGGCACGCGGCTGCCGCACACCGACCGCCAACGACTCCTGCAGCAAGCTCCATTGCGCGTCCCATTGCGCTGTCGGTGCCTGCTTGAAATTGCTGCGTACGAACTGACGGATGCGACCTTCCGTTACCGCCAGTAGCAAATTGGCCGCGGCGTTGACATCGACCACCAACGGCGCCTGTGGATTCAACACGCCCTCACGCAGCACCTGCCGCAGCTGCATCTCCAGCCGATCGAACAGCTGGGCAACACGTGCTGGCAAGCGCTCGTCTTCACCGATCAGCGCGTCGCCGGTGAGCAAGCGGGTCATGCCCGGGTTGCGCGCGGCAAAGGTCAGCACCAAGGTCAGGATTTTGCCGCAACGGGCGACCGCATCCGGCTCTTCATCGAGAATCACCCGCACGCGCGTGAACACCACTTCTTCGATGAAATCGAGCAGGCCTTCGAACATCCGGGCCTTGCTCGGAAACTGTCGGTACAGCGCCGCTTCCGACACGCCCAGCGCCGCCGCCAGCTGCGCCGTGGTGATGCGCTCTCCCGGACTTTGTTCCAGCATGCGCGCCAGCGTTTCGAGAATCTGCTGTTTGCGCGAGCCTTCGGTACGAGTGGTCATGATGAACTCCTGTCGGATTCACGCGATCAGAACGGCAAATCCACGTTCGGGTCAAGGGCCAGCATCTGGGCGCGGAACAGCTCCTTGATGCGTTCAAGTGCCGGCTCATCATCCGCTTCAAACCGGATCACCAGCGCCGGCGTGGTATTGGACGCCCGGACCAGGCCCCAGCCGTCAGCAAAATCGACCCGGATCCCGTCGGTCGTGTTGATCTGGCCGCCGGCCCAGTTGCCGAGCTTGGCGAGCCGGTCGACATAACCAAACTTGCGGGCGTCGCTGATGCTGACGTTCAGTTCCGGCGTCGACACGCCTTCCGGCAAGCTCTTGAAGATGTCCGCAGATTTGCGGAAATCAGCCGCCAGAATTTCCAGCAAGCGGGCGCCGGTGTAGATGGCATCATCAAAACCGAACCAGCGCTCCTTGAAGAAAATGTGGCCACTCTGTTCGCCGGCCAGCAGCGCGCCAGTTTCGCGCATCTTCGCTTTCATGAACGAATGGCCGGTGCGCCACATCAGCGGCCGGCCGCCATGGCCGGTGATGACGCGGGCGAGGTGACGCGAGCATTTGACGTCGTAAATGATGTCGGTGCCCGGATGCCGCGACAGCACATCCATTGCATACAGCATCAGCTGACGATCGGCCCAGATGATCTTGCCGTTGGAATCGATCACACCAAGCCGGTCGCCGTCACCATCGAACGCCAGACCGATATCGGCACCCGTTTGCTTGACCGTATCGATCAGCACCTTGAGATTGTCCGGCTTGCTCGGATCCGGATGGTGATTCGGGAAGCGACCGTCGACATCGCAATACAATTCGATGACTTCACAGCCCAGCGCTTTGTACAGCGTCGGCGCAATGGCACCGGCAATGCCGTTGCCGCAGTCGATGACCACTTTGAGCGGCTGGGCGAGCGCGATGTCGCCAGTGATCTGGGCAATGTAGTCTTCACTGATCGACAGCTCTTCGCTGCTGCCGTGACCGGACAGCAGATTGCCCGTTTCAATGCGCTCTTTCAGGCGCTGGATGTCATCACCGGCCAGCGTTTCGCCGGCGATGACGATCTTCAGACCGTTGTAATTGCTCGGGTTGTGGCTGCCGGTCAGCATGACGCCCGAACGCGTCGACAAGTAATGTGTCGCGAAATACAACAGCGGCGTCGGCACGGCACCGAGATCGACCACATCACGACCGCTTTCGAGCAAACCTTGTTTCAGCGCTTTCAGCAATTCCGGTCCAGACAGGCGACCATCACGCGCGATCACGACTTTTTGCTCGCCGCGATCAAACGCTTCCGAACCGATCGCACGACCGAGTTGCTTGACCACATCGGCGGTCAGCGATTCACCGACCACGCCGCGGATGTCGTAGGCACGGAAAATATCCGGATTGAGCCGGATACGACCCGCTTCCGGTGCCGCCAGCACCGGCGCACCGCCGCTGCTCGGCAAGGCCGTGGTCGGCGCCGGTGCTGCCGCAGCCGCACCGTTGCCGGCAGCGACCACTTTCACCGCCCAATCCTGCCGCGCCAGTGTCACCGCCATGTCCTTGAACACCGCCAGTTGATAACGTTCGGGCGCCAGTTTGCCGTCACCATTGCGGGCTTCCAGCAACACTTTCAACAGCCGCGCGGCATC
>CAMLKQ010000181.1 GCA_946480585.1 uncultured Kangiella sp. | reverse complement strand
ACCCGCTCCGCCTGCAGCAAAATATTCCGCGGTGTCAGCTGCCGGTCACAGAACTGCTGCAGCGTGACGGCATAGCCGAGCTGCTCCAAATACAAGGCCAGATCCAGCACCAGCCACAGTTCCATTGCGCGTCGAAAACCATGTCGCACCACCTGCAACTTCTGCGCACGTTGCAAGCGTTCCTCGCCACGCTGTTGATAGTGCGGCCAGTCGATACCGGCAGGAATCGTCAGTTGCTTGTGCTCGGCAATGCGGCGGCACACCGCTTCGAATCCTTCTGCCACGACCGACTGCGGCAGCGACGGTGTATTCAGGTATTCATCCACACCGCGCAGCTCGCGTTGCAGAGCATCAAAGCCGAGTCGCCAGGCAGCGAGCACAGCGGTTTGCTGACGCACCCGTGGCGATGAGGTTACCGCCTCCTGCACCGCCAGTTGCACGCTGTTGCGATCCAGTTGCAGATCCTGTTGCTGTGCCAGCGCCGACAAGGGTTGATAGTCGCCGCGCAACCAAAGGTGATAGCAGCATGGCGCCAGCACCAGTTGTCGTACCGGATGCACCTCGAGTTGGCGCAGCAAGGTCCGGTGCAGATCGCCACAGGCATGCAGCGCCAGCACTTGGGCATCACGCGGCAAGGCCGGCGGTGCCTGCAAAACATCGGCGCATATGAATTCGGCGTTCACACCGGCGGCGCGCGCCTGGGCATACCCCTCGCGGCACAGCACCGGATCGCGCTCTATCGCGAGCAGCGATTGCTGACGCAGCTGCGCCAGCGTCCGGCCGAGATGCGACTTGCCACTGCACCAATCGAGCAAGCGGCCCGCGTGCGCTGGCGTGTATGCGGCAAAGGCTGCAATCTGTTGCCATTTGCGACCGGGGATATCCACCGACCACTGCGCCGGCAACGTCGGCACGTCCGGCGCGGATGCCGGCAGCGCCAACAACGCGGGCAACATCTGCAAGCCGGGCAGATGCGCTTGCAACCACTGCTGCAAGGCGGCCGGTTCCGCGTCCAGTTCGGCCGGCATCGTGTCCGGCAAGCGCAGACAAGCGTCTGCCAGTTCGCCATGGTCATGACACCAAGCCGGTGTCGGGTAAACAAACGGCGATGGTCGCCAGAACGGTTCGTACTGGCGCAACAAGGCAGTCAGCTGGGCAAAACGCTCGGACAGGGACATACAGCACCGACGGGGCAATTGGCGCATTATAGGCGCCCTGGCCGATCCGAGCGCTGCCCGATGACCGACTATCAGCCGCTGAATTGCGATTTGCACGACGAACTGGAAATCGCCGCGCTGCGCACCACCCCGGTCACCTTGCGCTGGCGCGACAACAACGGTCAGCCGCAACAAGCGCGCGGCATCATCCAAGATCTGTTCGCCGTGCAAGGCGAAGAGTTTTTGCGTTTTGTCGTGGCCGGCGAGCCGCAACAACTGCGGCTCGATCAACTGACGCTGGACAGTTTTCCGCTGCGCTGACTCAGGGCAGTACAACGCGCGCCAAGAACGCTTTCAGATAACGGGTTTCCGGAATCGCCGGATGGACCGGGTGATCGGCACCCTGCATGCCTTCGGCAAGGATCTGCACATGCCGGTCAAGGTGACGGCCGGAAGCGCGCACGATCTCGTGCAACTCTTCACGCGGCAGATGCATCGAGCAGGAGCCGGCCAGCAGCAAACCGTCTTTCGGCAGCAGGCGCATCGCCAGTTCGTTGATGCGGCGGTAGGCATTGATGCCTTCGGCGAGATCTTTCTTGCGCTTGATGAAGGCAGGTGGGTCGACGATGACAACAT
Source organism: uncultured Kangiella sp. (assembly GCA_946480585.1). Next base: position 3,382 of record CAMLKQ010000181.1, on the reverse strand, counting down.
CGAAGCGCTCGTCCGCGGCTTTCAGTTCTTTCAACGCTTCAAAAGCATCGCCCTGCACCGTCATGAAACGATCCGCCCCACCGTTCAGTGCGGCGTTGCGCTCGGCGGTGTCGAGCGCGAACTCGGAGGCATCGACGCAGCAGACTTCGGCCGCACCGAAACTGAGTGCCTGCACCCCAAATGCGCCGACATAAGAAAATACGTCGAGCACACGCTTGCCTTTGACCAGCCCGCGCAGCCATTCGCGGTTTGGCCGCTGATCATAGAACCAGCCGGTTTTCTGGCCGTCGTGCAGCGGCGCCAGAAAGCGCACGCCGTTTTCGATCAGCTCGACTTCTTTCGGCGGATTGCCGGCAGCGACGATGACTTCGCTCGGCAGGTTCTCGAAGCTGCGCGCACTGCTATCATTGCGCAGCAGGATGGACGCCGGCTTCAGCACCTTGTCGAGCGCTGCGACAATCTCGTCCTTGACCGCTTCCATGCCGGCGGTGGTGATCTGCACCACCAGATGGTCACCAAAGCGGTCGACTACCAAACCCGGCAGCAGATCGCTCTCGCCATACACCAGCCGGTAATACGGCTGCGGAAACACCAGCTCGCGCAGGCTGAGCGCGATGTTGATCCGGTGCACCAGCAGCGAACGATCCAGCACATGGTGATCGCGACTGACGATGCGGCCGCAGATCAGCGAATGCGGATTGACGTAGGCAACACCAAGAAATTGGCCGCTGGCACTTTCAACCACGGCCTGCTGGCCGGGGCTGAAGTTTTTCAGCGGCGTGGCGACGGTGTCGACCTCATTGCTGTAGATCCACAAGTGGCCGCCCTTGATCCGGCGTTCTTCGTGTTTGGTCAGCTTGAGCCGGGGCAAATGGGCTGTGAGGTCGGTCACCGACAGTTACTCCTGAAATGAAAAAACTTACCAGAATGCGTGCACGGCAAGGCCGGCAAAAACAATGTCTTCGACCTCATCGCCGCGGCTGATGCCGGCGCTGAGATCGAGGCCCCAGTGTGCGCCCAGCGTCAACGCCAGAATGACGGTGTCGGTGCTGAAGCCATCGCCATCGATCTCCAGCTCGCTGAAGCTGTGTTCAATCGTCAGCAAATGATCAGCAAGCGGCACATCGATACCGACCCAGCCATTATGGTCCACCAGCGCGCCATCGGCTTGGTCGCGCTGCCCCATCAGCGTGTTGTACAGCCGCGTATAGTCGAGCAGGCGACTGCCAAAACCGCTGTCCAGCACGCGGGCATCGTCGTAGCGGTACTGCTGCCAGCCGCCGAACAAACGCAGCTCGCTGGCAGTGCGCCAACCCAGATGCAGGCCGACGCCGCGACTGTCGAACGACTCCTGCCGGGTCTGCTCGAGCAACTCGATGGTCACCTCATGGCCACGAAAGCCCAGTTCAAAACCGATATCGAGCCGGTCACCGCGGTAACGCAGCAGGAGGTTGGTCTCGTCGGTTTCCAGCACGGCACCATCGTCAAAACTCAGCTGGCTGATGCTGCCGCCCCAGGCGCTGCCCTCGATCTGGACGCCGAACCGGCGGCTGGTGCTGGTAGCGCGGCTGTCACCGTCGATAGTGGTGATGTCGTTGTCCGTTTCGGACTGGCTGGCGGTCAGCGCCCAGTGCGCCGCCACCGGCAAGGCCAGCGCAAAGGACAGCGCCTCGCCATCGGCATCGTCCTGTTGCCAGCCAAGACTGGCGTGGCCAATGACCGTTGGCTCCGGTTCGGCCGCCAACACCGGCGCTTGACCACACAGGCCCGCGCATAAGACTCCGCTGAGCAGAGCTTTCATAAGCAGTTCTCCCGCAAGACAGGCCGCACCGGTGCGGGCGGCACTCTACCCTTCACGCGCCTGGGCTGCCAGCGTTGACCGGCGTCGGAAATTTTTTTTGCCAGCGGTCAACCTCGGTGGCGCGGCGGCGTTGAAGCAGCTAACCGGCAAGCCCGGTCGTTCGGTCACGCGACAAGCGCGTTGGCCGAGTTGGCCCGGATTGCCGTAAGCTCAGGGCGCGCAGGGGCGCGAACCACGGAGAACGCATGAACGCGTGGCGATTGGCAGCCGTGCTGCTGACGGCGACGGCATCGGTGCTGGCGGCCGAACCGGCTGGCGGCGTTGAGGCTGAATTGAGTCTGGAACTGCTGGAGTTTCTCGGCGAATACGGCACCGGCGATGGCGAGCTGGCGCTACCGGACGATTTTGACGCCGCGCTGGCGGAGCCGGCAGCCAGCGATGACGCCAAGCCGCCGGTCCCGCCAGCGGTCACGCAAGAAAACGCTACGGTTGCAGTGGAGGTTAAACAATGAACCGGGTTCTCGTTATTGCGCTGCTGCTCAGCCTGTCACTGCTGGGCGTGGCCGCTGCCGCGGAAAACCCGCCGGTGCCAGCGGCATTTGATCAACTGACGCCGGCCCAGCAGGCGCAGCTACAGAAATTTGCCGGCCAATGGCCGGCGCTGACTGACGAACAGCGCGCCCGCATCGTGCAGGGCCTTGAGCGCTGGAACCAGATGAGTCCGGAGCAGAAACAGCGCGCCGCCGGCCAGTTCAAGCGCTGGCGCGAGCTGACGCCAGAGCAGCGGCAAAAACTGCGTCAGGCCCACAAGCGCTGGCAGGAACTGAGCCCGGAACAACGCCAGCGTCTGCGCGAACAGGTGCGCCGGTTCCGCGAGCTGACGCCCGAGCAGCGCCAGTTGCTGCGCCAGCGTTTCGAGCTGCGCAAGCTGCGCCGCAACGGCTGACGCTTCCTCCTTAAACCCGACATCAGGAGCCATCAGCAACAGGCCAGCAAGCACCTGCAAGCCGTGCCGAGTGTGTGCACCACTTGGCGGGGTCCGGTCGGTCCGGTCGCCTATAATGCGCCGGACAACCCGTCAGAGGTGCACACAGATGAAACGACTCCTTGTTGCCGGCGCACTGCTGGTTTCCCTCGGCGCTTGCGTGCCGGTTCTGCATGAGCACGGCTATCACCGCAGCGGACCACCCGATCACGCGCCAGCACATGGCTACCGCAAAAAAATGCACGGCCGCGATCTGAGTTTTGATAACGGACTCGGCGTCTATGTTGTGGTCGGCTCGCCCGGCCTGTATTTCTGGGATGATTTTTACTGGCGCCTGCGCGACGGGATCTGGATCCGCGCCAGCGCATTCGATGGCCCGTGGCTGGTGGTGCCGGACACTCACCGGCACCTGCCACCGGGGCTGGCCAAAAAGCACGGCTATGGCAAAAATGCCGGCAAGAGCGCCGGCAAAGTCAATGACAAGAGCGACAAAAGCAAAGGAAAGGGCAAGGACAAAAACAAATAAGCGCCGCCTGCGCGCAATTCCAGCCAAAAAAGGGAGCGCTTGTACGCTCCCTTTTTGTTGGTTCTGCTTT
>CAMLKQ010000180.1 GCA_946480585.1 uncultured Kangiella sp. | reverse complement strand
GTTTGCAGGAGTCCACTCATGTCCCTGTCCATGTATCAAGCTTCGGTTCCGGTGCTCACCCGCGCCCTCAACAATCTCATTGGCGTGCTGGAAAAAGGCGCTGCCTATGCGGAAGCCAAGCAGATCGATCCCGCGGTGCTGCTGAACTGGCGGCTCGCTGCCGACATGTTCCCGCTCAGCCGTCAGGTCCAGATCGCCACCGACATGAGCAAGGGCAGTGTCGCCCGATTGGCTGGTGTCGAGATCCCGAAATACGACGACAACGAAGCCAGCTTTCCGGAGCTGATTGCGCGTCTGCGCAAGACCATTGATTTCGTCAACAGCTTCAGCGCCGCGCAAATCGATGGCACCGAAGAGAAAGTGGTGACGCTTCAGCGCAAAGATGGTGATGTCCGTTACCAAGGCCAGCCTTATCTGCTGTATTACGTGCTGCCGAATGTCTATTTCCACTGTACCACCGCGTACGACATTCTGCGTCATGTTGGCGTTGAAGTGGGTAAAAAGGATTTTATCGGCCAGCTGCAGGCAGTTTGAAAATCATCCAGCCGCGGGTCATTTCGCGGCCTGCCGGAATCCACGAAAGAGCAGCTGAAATTGGACCCCGGCTTTCGCCGGGGTGACGCTGGTGTGGCGCAATTGTCAATGGCGTCTCAGCTGATTGGCGTCGTTATGCTTTTGTAGGAGCGGGCTTGTCCGCGATGTCTTTGGGCTAAAAGCATCGCGGACAAGCCCGCTCCTACAGCGATAGTGGTGGTTGGTGGCGCGCTATCCGTTCGGTGTGTTTAGCTCGCTACCACGCCAATCTTTTCCCGCCGCCGCTTCTCGATGACCGGCGCCAGAATCTCGCGGGCGTTGTGCAGCATGGTTTCGGTGGTGGCCCAATCGACGCAGGCATCGGTGACCGAGCAGCCGTAGCGCAGCTGGCTGCGGTCTTTCGGGATCGGCTGATTGCCGGCTTCAATAAAGCTTTCGATCATCATGCCGACAATCGACGTGTTGCCGTCGCGGATCTGGTTGACGACGTTGTTCAGCACCAGTGGCTGCAGTTCCGGTTTTTTACCCGAGTTGGCGTGCGAGCAGTCGATGATGATGTTGGGCGCCAGCTTGGCTTTGAGCAGCGCCTGTTCGGTCATTGAAACCGAGACATTGTCGTAATTCGGCCGGTCACCGCCGCGCAGCACGACGTGGCCATAGGCATTGCCGCGGGTGCGGATGATCGCCGCTTCACCGTTGTCGTTGATGCCGAGAAAGCTGTGCGGGTGCGAGGCCGAGATGATGCCGTTGATGGCGGCATCGAGTGAGCCGTCGGTGCCGTTCTTGAAGCCAACCGGCGTCGACAGGCCCGAGGCCATTTCGCGGTGGGTTTGTGATTCCGAGGTGCGGGCGCCGATGGCGGTCCAGCTGATCAGATCGCCGTAGTACTGCGGCGAAATCGGGTCGAGCGCTTCGGTGGCAGCCGGCAGACCCAGCGCGGTCACATCCGAGAGAAATTGCCGACCCAGCTGCATGCCTTGTTCGATATGGAACGAGTCATCCATGTGCGGATCGTTGATGAAACCTTTCCAGCCGGTGGTGGTGCGCGGCTTTTCAAAGTACACGCGCATGACGACATAGAGACTGTCGCTGACAGCATCGGCCAGCGCTTTTAACCGCTGCGCGTAATCGAGACCGGCGACTGGATCGTGGATGGAGCAGGGGCCGACCACAATCATCGGACGCGGGTCCTGGCGGTCGAGAATGCGGGTCAGCGTCTGCCGGCCTTGAATGACGGTCGCAGCGCTTTTTTCCGTTAACGGCACCCGCAGTTTGATCTCCTGCGGTGAGGGCATGTGGTCCAGTCCGACCACATTGAGGTTTTCAGTACGGCGAATCATGGTGACGCGACTCCGGTGATTGCACCGGAGTGTCGCGCTTCAGCGCCAGCTTGGCTAACTGCCGTTGGTTATTTGCCGCGGTGGCAGCGTTATTGCGCGGGTTGCAGGGCCCAGCCGAAGCGGTGCTCCATCTCCCAGCCGTGCAGCTGCGCGGCGGCTTCGGTTTTCAGCCGCTCGATTTCCTTGTTGGCTTGCTGCAGCGCAGTCGGCGACAGGTTGCGCTCGGCCCGCTTTTGCAGCTGTTCCAGCTCCTTGCGCCGGTTCTCGCTCATCTGGCGGGTGCCAACGGCGAGCGCGGTGCCGGCGTGAATGTAGGCGCGGCTGAAATCCTGCGGTTTGCCAAGACCTTGGGCATAGGCTGCAGCCAGCATCGCATGGCCACCGGCATCACCGGCGGCGGCGGCCTGGCTGGCAAATTCGGCGCCCTTGGCGAAGTCCTTCTGAGCCAGCGCACCCGATACGTGCGCGGATGCCAGCAAGCGGGCGGCGCTGACCTCGTCGTAGCCTTTCAGCTGCTCGGCGCAGGCGAGAAAGTCGGTGCCGTAATCGGTTTCCTGATCCTTGATGCCGAGATAGAGCAGGGCTTCACACAGGCGCGGCAAACCGGCTTCCGGATGACGGCTGGCAACGTCTTTCAAGGTTTGCAAGCGCAGCGCCAGCTGTTCGCCTTGTGCCGCCGTCACCTGCAGCGCGGCCAGTGCCGCCTGGCCCTGCGGCAAGCCGCGGCTGGCGGCCGACATGTACAGGTTCAGCGCGCGATCGAGATCAGCTTTGACGCCATCACCGCGTTCGTACATCTGGGCGAGAAAATAATTGGCGACCGGATCATTGCGTGGAATGCGTTGCTGCAGGACGTCGCGGGCTTCCTGAAATTTTCCTTCGCTGTAGAGCTGCACACCTTCCTGCGTGGTCGGGCCGTTGCAGGCAGCCAGCAGCGACACCGCCACCGTGGTGACCAGCAAGCGCCGCAACCGTTGTGGCAGCGACAGCAAACGGTTGGCACGCTGCGATGACGTCATGCGAGGGCTCCTGCAACAGCGCCACGGCGCTGGAATCGGGGTCAGGTCGGTGTGGCATTTGGTGCCGCCGGTCAGGTCAGGCCTCAGTGTAGTAAAAACTGGCGCAATCGGGCAGCCGTGTCGCGGCGATGACGGCGACAAGCAGAATCAGGGGAGGGTGTTGGTGCGGTGGTCGGCCGCGGCGCGGCGGTAGCATTGGCGCAGGCCAGCAGGTGATGGTCGCCGACCATCCTGCGATCAGCGTGTGTGGGCAGCGCTGACGCTGCCCACACACGAATGCACACTTATTTGACGACGCCGATACCGGCGAAATACTGCTGGAAGGCATTGGCCTCGATGGCGAAGGTGCCATCCGGATTGGCGAGGTTAATCGGCCGCCACCAGCTGATGTCGTGCATCCAGACCGTGCTGTTGCGCGTACTGACCGTCGCTTCGGTCTGGCCCCAGGGATTGCGCAGCACCAGGTATTTCTTGCCGCAGTGATAATCCCAGCCGAGCACGGTGTAGCAGTGTGAGCCGACGATATTGGCATCGGAATAACTGAGCCCTTCCGGCGCGGTGCCATAGGTCCAGCAAGTCATCGGGTTGATGGTGCGCCGGCTCACGCTGTTGGCGCGCACCAGATCCCACAGCTGATTGCCGGTCAGATCATTGTTGCCATAGTAGTGGCGCTGTTTGCCGGTCAATTGCGCCGTTGCCAACACGCAATCACCCCAACCGGTCGCGAGAATGTCCGGATGATCGGTGGTGGTGCCGGTGACAAATTTGGCAAAGGCTTTTTCCATGATCGCCGGCCAGGTTTCACCGGTTTCGCTGGAGCGGCAATACAGGAAATTGCCGGTGGCATTGTGGGCGGGCACGCTGTCGGTTACTTCGATGGTTTTGTCAATCTGGCCGTTGCTGTCCGGTTTGAAGAACGTGATCTGATTGGTGAAGCTCTGCTGGTTCTGGCCGGTGGCGCGCGTCAGGTGGGCGATGCGATACGGTGAGGCCCAGGCGACCGCCGACAGCGCGGCGATGTAGTAGCAGTTGGCCACGGCACCTTGCACCGGGTCGAAGAACTCGGCGGCTTCATTGAAGAAGGTGCCTTTGTCCATCCATGAAGCATTCGGCGGGGTCCAATCCTGATTGCTGTTGCCTTTCGCTTCCGGATCAAACGCCACGGCCTGCACCAGTTCTTTCGGGAAGGCGCGCGCCAACTGTTGCAGCCGATCTTTGGCCGGCAGCTTCAGGGTCAATTCAATCTGGAACGGATTGCAGAAGCGAATCTGGTGTATCGCCAGATTCGCAACGTCACTGACTTCAAAGCGGCGGCTCAGATCACCGAGCACCCTGACTTCGGTCATCAGTTGTTCAATCGGCACTTCCAGATCGCTGGTGTCGAGCTTGACCTGCACATCCAGCAGCGGCGAGCGGAACGGTTCCAGCCGCTTGCTCTTGTTCAGTCGCAAGCCCATATAAATCGGGCTGTCGTATTTCGGGTCAAACAGTTCTTCATACGGCGTCTGCAGCAGTTCTTCCAGCATGCGTGGTGCATCCACTTCATGCCAGGCAATGCGGCGGCCGGCGACCAGCTCGGCGAGTGCGTACGGATTGATGACGCCGTTCTTCTGGGCGGCATCCGGGCGGCTTTGCAGTTTGGTCACATCCATGGTTTCGACTCCTTTTGCGAGAGGCGAAACCCATGCAGATCAGCGGCCACCAGCCATGACTGGCAACGGCTGGCAACTCACCGGACTTCCGTGGAACAACAGATGCCGGTGTCCTCTGGCACGCCTGCGACGGCATCCTGCGTCGTTTCGCGTGGCGACGACTGACATCGGCATAACGACTCCGCGACAAACACCAGCGCTGATTGCGGGCTTCGCGGGCGAGAGACACAACGGCCGAATCGGTGTGGATTCAGCGCTATCTGTATAGCCTTGATACCGTTACGGTTCAATGAAACTTCGACAGCCGGCAGTCAAGGCGCTGAGGGCAGAGAATCTGGCGATAAGCTGTGCTGCGGTAATTACGGGAGCAACTAAGCGGGAATTCCCCGCCACAAACTCACGGATGGGTGGGTTAAAGCACTGCTGCTGCGATACGCGGTCCGAGCGTGAGAGGGGATTGAGGTGAGAAAGACACGGAACAGGCTCCGGGCATTGATGCCGCCCGGAGCTTGTGCCGTTGCTTGGATTACAACACTTCCAGCTGATTGCTGCTGTTGACCCGAAAACGGGTCTCGACCATATCCGCCAGCACGCTTGCGGCATTGGCGTAGTTGTTCACCGTTGCGGTGTCTTCGTCCAGCTCGAAATAGCTCACCA
>CAMLKQ010000179.1 GCA_946480585.1 uncultured Kangiella sp. | reverse complement strand
TGTTGCAGGCTGGCGCCATCGTCGGCGACATCGAGTGCGGCAAAGCTGCGGCCACCAAAGCCTTCGACCGCTTTGAAGCAGACGCAGGCGCCGGCGTAGGGTTTCAGCACCCGAGCCAGATCAGTGGCGTTCATCAAAGGATTGCCATCTCGATCGTAACCGCGACTGGCGTGAAAAAAAGCGATGAAGCGCGGCGTCGGCACGCTGAACAGTGTCAGCGTCGCTTTCTCCAGCACTTTGTGCTGCGACATCTTCTGGTAAACCGCCGGATTGATCGCGAACAACAGCTCGTCGTATTCGCGCTCATTGGCATGCCGCCATTTGTCACGAAACGGAATCTCGCGACGCCAGAACCGACCGGTGTGGTAGTAATTGGGGCCGATGTCACGGCCGAGTTTCAACGCCAGCATCTCCAGAAACTGGCGCCAGACCGGCAAGCCGCCGTGGCGAGCCGCTTCGCGACTCGCTTGCAGAATACGTTGCAAGCCATGCAATCCCGGCATCGGCTGTTCTCCCTGTCGTGCCGCTTGCGCTCAGTGCAAGCCGTTAACAAATTGCGCCGTGACCGCCGCGACTTCATCGCGCCACTCGGCTCGGGCAAAGGTGTGGTTGGCGCTCGCCATCCGGTGTGTCTGCACGCTCGCCTGCTCGCGCAGGCCCTGCCACAACGGATCGCTGCTGCTGACCGTTTCAAATTCTTTGGCAACCAGATCATCGCCGGACAGCACCAGCAATTTCGGGCCGGCGAATTGCCGCCAACCGGCTGCCATCCGCGCTGACAGACCGACCGGTGTCACATGCGTGCTGGCGGTTTTCGCGCTTGCTTTCGGCGTCGACCGCCGCGCTTGTTTGAGCGTCTGCCACAAGCTGCGCACGCTGCCGCGCAAATCGAACTGGCCGGTAAACAGCTTGCGCCAGAGATCGCGCGAGAACAGCCGCTTCTTGTAATAGTGCTGCACCATGGTGCGCGCCTGTGCCTGGGCCTGACGCAACCACGGATTCAACAGCACCAGCGCGGCAATGCGCGGATCCCGCGGCGCGTAAAACAGCGCGGCCGACGCGGCATCACACAGGCCCCAGAGCACGATGCGCTGCAGGCCCGGGGTCGCGGCGACGAACGCATCACAGGCAGCGCGAATGTCGGCATCAACTTGTTCGAAATCACGGCTGGCGCCGCTGGCGTCACCCATGCCGCGGTAATCGAACCGCAGCGTCGGGATGCCGTGCTGGGCGAGCGTGCGCGCCAGCAAGACAAACTGGCGATGACTGCCGACCCGGTACTGCGGGCCGCCAACGATCACGAGCACGCCCGTGCGCGCATCTTGCGTGCCCGCATGCAGGATGCCGAGCAGTTGTTCGCCTTCACAGGCAAATGACAACACGCGTTCGTTCATGCCGACGCTCCCGCGTCCGTCACCGGTTCGACATAGGCCGGCGCCGGTGCGCGCAGCTGCTGACAAACCGCAGCGACCAACGCCGGGCAAACGGCGATTTCGGTGGTTTGCCAAAACGCTTCGCCCGCTGCTGCTGCCCAGCTCGCCTGCCAGCGTGCCAGCAGCGTTTTGCTGGCCGGTGTCGGCGTCTGCTGGCTGCCCACTTCAATCAGATGACGCCAGTTGCCGCTGCTCACCGCATCGGCAAGGCGGATGCTGCGCATCGGCGTGATCAGCGCCGGCGGCAGAAAATAACCGGCAATCTCGACGCCACCGGCATCAATTTGCGCCATCAGCTGCTCGCTGCTCAGGTTGTCGCCGACCATGCGAGCCGCCATCAATTTCAATCGAAGCCACTGGGTCAGCTGCTGCTGACCGTCACTGATCGGCGCGCACAGCAGCCAGTTGCAGTCCGGCAATTCCGGCAGCAGCAATGCGCCACCGCGCAGTGCGCAGGCAACCGGAGGCATCGGATAACGTTCGGCAAGAAAGGCACGTGCGTGTGCGACATCGGCCTGCCACTGCGACCAGCTGGCATCGGCCAGATCGCCGCCACTGTCGCCGGTGCCAAACCAGTCGACCAGCAGCACGGCATGGCCTTGCGCCTGCAAGGCACGGGCAAGTTCGTTGAGGGCGCGCCGCGATTTGTTCAGCTCTTCGAGCAGCGGCGGCAGCAGCAGCACCGGCGCACAGGCGGTGCTGCCGGGCCAATGCAAGGTGAACAACGGTGCCGCAGCACCGTTCAGGAAAAACGCTTCTGGCATGGCATCCTTGCCGTCATCAATCGGAGCCGCGGAGGCCGTCGGAAGTTACCGCCGGCCATCCGGAATCAACCGCGCTTCTGTTCGACAAACGCGGCCAGGCTGCCGACGGTTTCGAAGGTTTCGGCGGAAATTTCGTCATCGCCAATGCTGATGCCGAACACGCTTTCCAGCTGGGTGATGACGCCCAGCACTGCCATCGAATCAAACTCCGGCATGGCACCGAGCAAGGCCGTATCGGCCGTCAGCTTGTTGGTGCGCTCACCGAGCGCCAGTACTTCACCCAATACCCGGATGACATCTGCCATCACTGTCATGTCCATGTTTCCTCTGGCGATACCCACTTCAACCCCGGCCTGCCGGTCCATTTTTGGCGTCCGCGCCGGGGCCGCACAGGATACAGGAGATCGCCGCCGACGTCGCCCTTGACGCGGCCGCGCCAGCCGCTCGCCGCTTGCCCGGCCAGCGCCAAGCTTGGTACCTTGATCACACGCGAGGCGGCACTGTCCGCTGACAGTGACCGGCCGACCACTTGAGTCGCCCGTCCCGGGTCTCGCGCTGCATTGGATGCACACCGCAACATGGATCACCGTTTCGCCCTGCTTCGCCACCGGCTGCGCCGGCTGGCCCTGCCCCTCGCCGGACTGCTGCTGGCCACTGGCGTCAGCGCCGAGCAATTGCCGCCCGATTGCGGCGATCTCGGCAATCACTACGGCCCGTACGACTACACCAACCCGAGCCACTTCACCGAGAAGTTGCCGGTGGTCGAACAATTCCACTTCTCGCGTGAGCAGGAATTGTCGACGTTCAAACCCAACTCCAAGGAAAAAGTCGATTTCGACTACACCCTGCGCGCCTTTCCGAATCACCACCGGGCGCTGATGTCACTGGTGCGCTGGCTGAAAAACCACGACCGGGATGCCTGGCAGGGCAGAATGCGCGCCGAATGCTATTTCTACCGTGCGCTCGCCTGGCGCCCGCGCGACAGCGTCGCCCGGATGATCTTCGCGCTCTACCTGCACCAGAACCAGCGCTTGGCGGAAGCCGAGCAGCAGTATCAGAACGCGGTGAAAATCCAGCCGGATTACGCCGAAGCGCATTACAACCTCGGCCTGCTCTACGCCGATCAGAAACGCTGGCCAGAAGCACTCGCCTCGGCGCACCGCGCCTACGCCCTGAATTACCCGCTGCCGGGTCTGAAAAAGCGCCTGCTCGAGGCCAAGGCTTGGCGTGAGCCGGCCCCGGCTGCCGCGAAACCGGCTGAACCGACCGAATCTGCTGTACCGGCTGAACCGGCAACCGCCGCCGAGCCCACCAAGACAGAGCCGCCGGCCGCCGTTCCGGCCACGCTTCCGGACCCGGTTCCAGAATCCACTCCCTCCGCCCCCACACCGACGCCGGCCGCGCCGTCGTCAGGAACACCGACATGACGTATTTGCTGGGCCGCATGGGCTCCCGCCCCGATGTTGCGCCACTGACCGCCCCCGCCACTGCCCCGCAACCGCTGATCGCCGCCAGTTTTTCGGCCGGTGCTGGCGTGCTCGCTGCTGGCGCCCGCCATCATCAGCACGACGGCTGGCAGGTGTTGCTGCTGGGGGATTTGCGCTGGCGCCAGCCGCGCGCCAACAGCGACGCGCTGAGCGAATTGCTTAGCCGGTTCAGCCGAGACGGCAGCGCTTGCCTGCACGATGCGCTCGGCCATTTCCTGCTGGTGGTCGCGCATCCGGCCAGCCAGCGTCTGTGGCTCGCCATCGATCGCACCGGCACTCGCCGGTTGTTCTACCGTCAGCGCGGCAGCGAGCTGCTGTTTGGCAGCAAGCTCGCCGATATCGCCCGCTTCGACGGCGACAAACCGACGATCAACGCCCAGGCGTTGTACAACTACGTTTATTTCCACATGGTGCCGAGTCCGGACACCATTTTTGCTGGTTGCCGCAAACTCGAACCGGGCCATGTCCTGTGCTGGCAAGACGGCAAGCTGAGCGATGAAAACTATTTCCGCGCCCGCTTCCATCAGCGCGGCGATCCGGCCTTGCCGGATGCGCGCAGCAAATTATTGCCGGCGCTCGAACACGCGGTCGCCCGCGCCCGCAACGGCGCGCCCTGCGGTGCTTTTCTGAGCGGCGGTCTCGACAGCTCCAGCGTCGCCGGCGTGCTGGCACGCCAGCAACCGAAACCGGCCACCTTCAACATCGCCTTCAGCCAGCCGCAGTACGACGAAAGCGCCTACGCCCGCTTGTCCGCCAAACATTTCAATACCGAACATTTCGAATTGAAACTGGAGCCGGACGATGCCCTGGCGGCGCTGCCGACCATTGCGGCATTCGGCGATGAACCGTTCGGCAACTCGAGCGCGTTGCCGACCTATTTCTGCGGCAAATTCGCCCGCGAAAACGGTATTCAGGTGATGCTGGCCGGCGACGGCGGCGACGAATTGTTCGCCGGCAATGCCCGCTACGCCAAAAACAAATTGTTCGAACACTGGTGGCGACTGCCGGGCAGTTTGCGCCGCGCCGGCGAAGGCCTGACCGGGGTGGGCTTGCACGCCACCGGCGCGCGCTGGCCGGGCCCGTTCGGCAAGCTGCAAAGCTATGTCCGGCAAGCGGCGGTGCCGATGCCGGATCGGTTGCAGAGCTACAACTTTTTGCATTTGCATGCGCCGGAAACGGTGTTCAGCGCCAAGCAACTGGCGCAATCGGATCGCGCGTATCCGCTGCAGATCTGGCAACAGCGCTACCACGAAGCCGATGCCGATGACTCGCTCGACGCGACGCTCTATCTGGACTGGAAATTCACCCTGGCCGACAACGATCTGGTCAAGGTCAACAGCATGTGCGAGCTGGCCGGTGTTGACGTGCGCTACCCGATGCTCGATGACGAACTGATCGATTTGTCACTGCAGCTGTCCGCGCAGGAAAAACTGCCGGGCCAGCAGCTGCGCCATTACTACAAGGAAGCCTGCCGCGGCTTTCTGGCCGATGAAACCCTCGACAAGAGCAAGCACGGTTTTGGCTTGCCGTTCGGCGTCTGGCTGCGCGAACACGCCGGTCTGCGCGAGCTGGTCAA
>CAMLKQ010000178.1 GCA_946480585.1 uncultured Kangiella sp. | reverse complement strand
GCTGGAAAGTCGCTCGGCGACCAAGGTGAATGGCTCATGATTCGACACGCTGCAAAGACCACAGTGAACCACACACCAAGCAACAGGGCACGACAGATGCCCCCGCGTTGCGTGGCACTGTCGCTGGTGGCGGTGCTGGCCGCTTGCCAATCGGTGCCGCCGCCGGCCCGCGAGCCGGGTCCAGTCAACGACGCACTGCGCGAAAGTGCGGCCGCCAGCCGCCAGCAACCGACGCCGCCGTCGACCGAGGTGTTGACCGCGTTATTGCCCGACAACAAGACCGCCAGCGCCGAGCCGCGCTTTGATCTGAACGTCAACAATGTCGACGCCCGGCAATTCTTCATGGGGCTGGTCGCCGGCACGCCTTACAATATTTTGGTGCGCCCCGATGTCACCGGCAGCTTGAGCCTGACCGTGCGCAACGTCAGCGTGCCGGATGTGATGGAAATGGTGCGCGACGTCTACGGTTACGACTACGAGCGCAAGGGCAATGTCTTCACGGTCAGCGCCGCCGGTCTGCAAACCGCGATCATCCCGGTCAATTATTTGAACCTGACCCGCAAAGGCGAATCGCAGACCCGGGTCAACTCCGGTCAGGTCGCCGATGCCGGCACCAGCGAAGGCCAATCGAGCAGCGGCAACAGCAGCACCGCCGGCTCGCAAGCGGCCACCATTCCCGGCACGTTGATCGAAACCCAATCCGAAGCCAATCTCTGGGGCGAACTGCAAGCCACGCTGCAGACACTGATCGCTGGCAGCGCTGGCGGCAGTGTGGTGGTCAATCCGCAAGCGGGACTGGCGATCGTGCGTGCCCTGCCCGCTGATCTGCGCATGGTCCGGCAATACCTGAGCCAGGCCGAGCAGCATTTGCAACGGCAAGTCATTCTGGAAGCCAAGATCCTGGAAGTGACTTTGAGCGACGGCTTTCAGGCTGGCATCAACTGGAGCGATATCGCGTCCGCCGGCGGCACCACCGGCACGATCGGCCAGAGCGGACAGGAACTGAACCTGCGCACCGAGCCGAACGACATCAACGGCTTCTTTACCGGGGTTTTCACCGGCGGCGATTTTCAGGCCACGCTCGAATTGCTGCGCACGCAGGGCACGGTACAGGTGTTATCAAGTCCTCGGGTTTCCACCGTCAACAATCAGAAAGCGGTGATCAAGGTCGGCACCGACGAGTTTTTCGTCACCGGCATCTCGACCACCACCACCACCGGCGCTGGCGGCAACACCAGCACGCCGAATGTGACGCTGTCGCCGTTCTTCTCCGGCATTGCGCTCGATGTCACGCCACAAATTGACGAGCACGGCGAGATCACGCTGCACGTACACCCGAGCGTCACGGAAGTGCAGGATCAAACCAAACAGATCGATTTCGGCACAAGCAATCCGTTGATTCTGCCGCTGGCGCTGTCGAGCGTGCGCGAAGCCGACAGCATCGTCCGCGCCCGCAGCGGTCAGATCGTGGTCATCGGCGGCTTGATGCAGGACAAACTGAGCCAGGACGATGCCGGCGTGCCGTGGCTGTCGGAAATTCCCTGGCTCGGCAAATTGTTCACCCAGCAACGCGAAGGCAGTGCCAAAAGTGAACTCGTGATCCTGCTGCGGCCGGTCGTCACCGATGACAGCGCCTGGCAGCAAGACATTGATCGCAGTCACGACCGCGTCCGCCGCTACACCGGCGACACGCCCTGAGTGCGGTTGCGGACAGGAGATCCGGCAATGTATTTGCAGCACTTCGGTCTGCGCGAGTTGCCGTTCACGCTGACGCCGAACACCGCGTTTTTCTGTGACCTGCCCGGCCACCGGGAAGCGCTGAACGTGCTGCTGGTGGCGCTGGCCGGCGGTGAAGGGTTCATCAAGATCAGCGGCGAAGTCGGCAGCGGCAAGACCCTGCTGTGCCGGCTGCTGCTGAACAGCCTGCACGGCCGGCAACCGTATGCCTATGTTGCCAACGCCAATCTGTCACCAGCGGCCTTGCAACGGGCGCTGGCGAGCGAGCTTGGCCTGTCCGATCAACTGGGCGATAACGAACTGCCGCGCGCCATCGAGCGACAACTGCTCGCACTGGCCCGGGCGGGTCATCCGGTCGTGCTGATCATTGATGAGGCGCAGGCGCTGCCGGATGCCAGTCTGGAAACCCTGCGCCTGTTCACCAACCTGGAAACCGAGCGCGGCAAGTTGCTGCAAGTGGTGCTGTTCGGCCAACCGGAACTCGACAGCCGCCTCGCCTTGCCGCAGCTGCGGCAGTTACGGCAACGCATCGCGTTTTCCTACCGCTTGCCGACGCTGACGCGGCGCCAGAGCGCCCTCTATCTGCAACACCGACTCGACACTGCCGGCTGGCGGCATGGCCGCGCTTACAGCCATGCGGCGCTGCTGGCCTTGCACAGTTTCGCGTCCGGTACCCCACGAGTGCTCAACCTGCTCGCCCACAAAGCGCTGATGCTGGCCTACGCCCGTCAGCGTACACGCATGAATCTGGCTGACGTGCTGCAGGCAGTCGCCGATACCGATTCCACCCATGCGCGGCAACGTTACGCGCAACGCCTGGCCTTGCTGCTGATCGGCGCGCTGAGCACCGGCTTGGCGCTGGCTTGGTGGCTGCCGTCATGAGCGTCGTCAACACCATGCTGCGCGAGCTGGCCGAGCGGCAGCAAAACAGCACGATGCCCACCCCGGCACAACTCGACGCGACACCCGCGCTCGGCGTCAAGGCGGCACCGGCGCGCCCAGGTTTGCCATGGTGGTTTTTTGCGGTGCTCGCGCTCGCCGTGCTTATTCTGGTGTGGCGACTCTGGTTGTCATCGACCGCCGTGTCGACCGACACCCGTCACGCGACAAGCGCAGCAAACGTCGCCACGTCAGCAGCAGATAACGCAATCGTAGCGACGAGCAACGACAGCCGATTGAAGAGCCACACCATTACGGTGCCGGCGCCTGCACCTGCGGTTGCCAGCACGGACGGCCTCAGCCGGAATGGCGTCGTTGTGCCGCCGCCAACAGAAACGAATTCAGCATCCGCACCGGCCAGCATCGGCTGGGAGCTGGTGAGTTCGGCCCAAGAAGCCGAAGACCAATGGCCGGATGCCGTCGAACTGGCTGACACTGCATCGGAAACCGAGATCGAGACAGCAACTGCGCAACAAGCCCAGCCGCACAGCGAAAGTCTTGCGAATCCATCCGTCGCGACAACGCCCACCGGCCAGCAACCGCAGACCGCGCGCAACGAACCGGTGGTGTTCGAACGCGCCCTGGCACAATTGAGCCCAGTCGAACAGCTAGACCAGCTGCGTGCGCAGGCACGCGCCGCGCTGGCGGTCGGCGATCTCGCGACCGCTGCGCAGGTCATCGATCGCGGTCTGCAACTGCAAGCTACCGATGGCGAGCTGCAAACCCTGCAGCTTGACTGGCTGAACCGGCAATCACCGGAACAGGCCGAGCGGCACGCCCAACAACTGCTGCAACGCCAGCCCGACAATGTGTCAGTGCGGCAATGGCTCGGCGCGTATTATCTGCAACAGCAGCAAGCGCAGAGAGCGATCGAAACGCTGCAAGCGCAAGCGCCGGCATTGACGCAGGCGCCGGATTATCACGGCGTGCTCGCACTTGCCGAACAACAAACTGGCCAGCATCAGGCCGCTGCCAAACGTTATCTGCAGCTGACGCAACTGCAACCGCAGCATGGCCGCCACTGGGCTGGCCTTGCGCTGTCACAGGAATCACTCGGCCAACCGGCAGAAGCGATTCGCGCCTGGCGTCTGGCGCTGCGTGATGCTGCCCTGCCGGCGGCGCTGGCACGCTTCGCCGAGCAACGCTTGCAGCGGCTGCAGGCCAACGCGCCCTCATCACAGGTCTCGCCATGAAACGACAAAAAATTCGACTCGGTGATTTGCTGGTCGAGAACGGCGTCATCAGCGCCGAACAATTGCAAGCGGCGCTGAAGCAGCAAGCCGGTACCGGTCAGCGGCTTGGCACCACCTTGATCGACATGCAGGTGGTCGAAGAAACCCAGTTGCTGAAATTCCTCGCCCAGCAACTGCAGATTCCGTTCATCGAACTCGGCCGGCACAAACTCAACGAACAAGTCGCGCAAAAGCTGACCGAAGTGCAGGCGCGGCGCTATCGCGCCCTGCTGATCGAAGAAGCGGCCGGCCATTATCTGGCGGTGATGTCGGACCCGACCGATCTGACCCGCGTTGACGAGATGCAGTCGCTGCTCGACAAGCCGCTACGCATCGCTGTCACCCGCGAAAGCGAGTTGATGCGAGCCATCGACATCGTCTACCGCCACACCGAACAAATCGAATCGCTGGCGCAGGAACTCAGTGAAGCCAGTGGCGATCAATTCGATCTCGCCCGGCTCAGCGACAGCGTCGATGTCTCGGAAGCGCCGGTGGCACGGCTGCTGCAAACCATTTTTGAAGACGCGATCAAGTACGGCGCCTCGGACGTGCACCTCGAACCGGAGGAAAGCAGCCTGCGTATCCGCTTGCGGGTCGACGGCGTGCTGCAGGAACAGGTGGTGCGCGAAGCGCGCATCGCGCCCGCCGTGGTGCTGCGGCTGAAGCTGATGTCGAATCTCGACATTTCGGAAAAACGCCGGCCGCAGGATGGCCGCTTTAATATCAATGTCCAGGGCCGCAACATCGATGTCCGTCTGGCAACGCTGCCGGTTCAGCATGGCGAGTCGGTTGTCATGCGTTTGCTCGATCAGAGCGGTGGCCAACTGCGTATCGATCAAATTGGCATGCCACCGGCGCAGGCGGAAGAACTGCGCAAACTGCTGCGCTGGCCGCACGGCATTTTGCTGGTGACCGGCCCGACCGGCTCCGGTAAATCGACCACGCTTTATGCTGCCCTCAATGAACTGAACAAGCCAGACGTCAAGATCATCACGGTTGAAGATCCGGTCGAATACCGGCTGCCACGAGTCAATCAGGTCCAGGTCAACACCAAAATTGACTTGAGTTTTGCCGCCGTGCTGCGCACCGTGTTGCGCGCCGACCCCGACATCATCATGGTCGGCGAAATGCGCGATCAGGAAACCGCCACCATCGGCCTGCGCGCCGCGCTCACCGGTCACCTAGTGCTGTCGACATTGCACACCAATGACGCCATCCAGAGCGCGCTGCGGCTGACCGACATGGGCGCCGAACCGTATCTGGTGGCCAGCACGCTGCGCGGCATCATTGCCCAGCGGCTCATTCGCAAACTGTGCCCGCATTGCGCGCAGCCCACCGAACTGACGCCGCAGCAAA
>CAMLKQ010000177.1 GCA_946480585.1 uncultured Kangiella sp. | reverse complement strand
ACGGTTTTCAGGATCGATTGCAGTTGCATGGCCGGTTGACTCCCTTCGGGCAATGCCGGCTACGTTAACGCGTCGCCTCGCCGTTGCCAATTGGCGGCGGTGAAACGATCAGGGCTTTTCTCCTGGCCGCAATTCCCGGTACTGCAAACACAGCAGCGCTTGCTGGAATTCGCGATCGCCGAGACTGATCTCGCCTTCGCCGTCGAGCAGGCAGTGTTCATTGTGCAGAAACAGCGGCGCATGACCCGGTCGCCGCAGCCAGCTGCCATTGGTGCTGTGATCGACCAGGTACAACAAGCCGCGCCGCAATTCGATGCGGGCGTGTTGCCGCGACACCAGTGGCGACGGCAGTTGCAGCTGGCATTGCTCACCACGGCCAATCAGATACGGCAATTGGGTCGACTCCAGCTGCCAACGGCGCTGCTGATGCGACAGCTGCACGCACACCGTGATGGCGCGACGCATCTGGTTGACACTGCTGTGGCTCAGCAGGGTGACATCGCGGCTTTCCCAGATGAATTCGTACAGGTGCTGCAGCTCGCTTTTGCCTTTGACACTGGCAATGTCGACCAGCCGCACGGCATCCTGCTGCGGTTCCGGCAGCGCCAGGTACAAGGCTTCGTTCAGGTAAATTTTTCCGGCTTTGGCGAGGTCGGCAATACGGGCGGCGACGTTGACGGTGTCACCGAATACATCGTTGTCACTGTGCAGCACATCGCCCCAGGCCAGGCCAATGCGGAAGGCGATCGTTTCCGAGAAAGTTGCCGACAACAGCTGGGCACCGGCCTGCATCGCACGCGCCGCTTCGATCGCCGCGGCCGGGTCGGTGAAACTCGCCATGACCGCGTCACCAATGTGCTTGATGACCTGACCGTGGTGATCGCGTACGCAGGCGGCGAGCTCATTCAGCGAGCGCGCCACCACCGCACGCGCCGCGTCATTGCCGAGTCGCTCGTACAATGCCGTGCTGCCGACCAGATCGGCAAACAACACCACCGCGTGACTGGCCGCGGTCATGCTTTGAAGCGCGCCAGTTGTTGCCGCAATCGCTCGGCCAGTTCGGCCATGGCGATGCTGGCGTGCACCGTTTGATCGGCCTGGCTCGCGACGGCCTGACTACCGCCCAGCACCTGCTGAAAGCGGCCGACCAATTGATGGGCGTGGTGGGTTTGCTGCTCGGCCGATTGCAGATTGGCAGCGTTGTGTTCGGCAATCAGCGTGACGGTGTCGCGGATCTGCTGCAGGGCCTCGTCGACCCGGTGCGCATCCTGCTGCGCTGCTTGCGCGCGTTCATGGCTGCGTTCGATGGTGCTGACGGCGGCTTCGATGCCAGTCAGCAATTCGCTGATGGTGTCCTGGATTTGTTTGGTCGACGTCTGGGTGCGGGTGGCAAGGTTACGCACTTCATCGGCAACCACCGCAAAACCACGACCCTGCTCGCCGGCGCGCGCCGCTTCGATGGCGGCATTGAGCGCGAGCAGATTGGTTTGTTCGGCAATGTCCTTGATCACCACGACCACGGCGTTGATCGCGCTGCCACGCTCGGCCAGTTTGGCGATCACCGCTTCGGCCTGGGTCAATTCACCCGCGAGACTGTCATTGGTTTGCAGGGCGCGGTTGACCACTTCGCGCGCCTGCTGACTGCGCTCGCCCGAGGCCTGCACCGATTCCGCCACCAAGCCGGCATTGCGGGTTTGCTGATCGGCAGCCTGCTCCAGCGCCGTCAGGTTCTGGTGAATGTGCTCCAGCTCCTGCTGCTGGCTTTGCACCGCGGCACCGGTGGCTTCGGCGATCTGGCGCACACTGAGCGCCTGACCGTTGACCTGCACCGCAACCGATTGCACCTGCTCGACCAGCGCACTGACGGTGTCGGCCATCGCGTTGAAGCTGCGGCTCAGATCCGCCATTTCGTCTTCGGTGTGCACCTGCGCGCGCACCCGGGTCTCGCCTTCGGCAAAGCGCCGTGAGGCCTGGGTGAACGAGGCCAGCGTCAACTGCGTGGAATAACTGAGGCCGACAAAGAGGTAGGCGACCGCGAGCAAACTCGACAGCGTCGCACCGAGCAACCACCACAATTGTTGCCGCTGGCTGCTCAGCCGTGTTTCCAGTCCATGTTGCAACTGCTCATGCACCCGCGCGGCAAACTGATAAACCTGCGCCACCTGCTCGCCCATCGTGCTGGCCAGTGTTTCGGCGCTGATCTCAACCGACGCCGCTTCCACCACCTGCTCCTGCAGGTAACTCTGGGTCGCTTCAAACGCTGCGAACGCGGCAGTCATTTCGCTTTGCAAAGCTTCATCGGTGACGGCATCGCGTACCGCTGCAAACAGGTTGTCGCGGCTGGCATAAAGCTTGTCGAGTTCCTGCGACAGCGCATCGAACGTGGTCGAGTCGATGGTCGGCAAACTGAGCGCGTAAACGCCGATGCTGCGCAAGCGGCGCTGGCTGCGCAGCAAGGTCGGCAGCCGTTTGTTCAGCAGATCAGCGAGATAAAAGGTTTCCAGTGCCGGATCGTTGACCAGACCGCTGGCATCGGCGAGCACGCGCAGCAGGGCATCAAGTCTTGCGTCGAACGGATCGTAAACGCTGTACAGCTCGGCGACATCGCGCACCGAGCCTTGCGGCTGCTGACGCAGTGCCGCAAAGGCCTGCTCGGCCTCGGCGACGGCCGCCGCCAGCGCCGGCTCGGCTTCCGCGTGTGTCGCCAGCGTTTGCAGTTGCTGCAGCATGCGCTCGGCCTCAGCCGTCATCGCGGCCTGACTGGCGCTGTCCTGCAAGGCGCGGTAGCGATACGCCGCGACCATGAAATCGCCATAACGCTGGTGTAGCTGCAACCAGTCCGGCACAAACGCCAGCGCCTGCAATTCGCGCGCGGTCTTGCTTTGCCGACCGACCACTTCACTGAGGTAGCCGTAACCCAGCAGCAGCAACGGCAACAGAAACAGGCCGCTGACCAGCAACAGCTTGGCGCTGTAGCGCAGCCGGTTCATCAGGGCAATGGCAGGAGTGAACAACGACCGCATCGGAATACGCTCCGGGGTATCGAGTTGCTGACCGTTTCAGCATGGTCGGTCAGCGCCGAAAATGCCAACCCCGATCGCTGGCGAATGGTCGAATCCCGGTGGTTTCGTCGGCAAAAAAAAAGCCGCCGGCCTGTGCGGCCGGCGGCGGTGGTGCGTGCGCGGATCAGTGGCCGTGGCTGACCGAATGGGTCTGCACGGTCACCGGTACCGGATTGCCGTCGCCGGTTTCGAAGAAGAACGGCTGGCGGGCTTTCTTGCGGACGCCGACTTCATTCATCGTCGGCAGTTCGTACAAGCGACCGTTGATCATCACGGCGGCGATCTTGTCCGACTGGCGGATATCACCCAGCACATCGCCGTCGAGGATCACCAGATCCGCCAACTTGCCGGCTTCGAGCGAACCGATCTCTTTGTCCATACCGAGGTAGCGCGCCGGGTTCAGCGTGGCGGTGCGGATCGCTTCCAGCGGCGTCATGCCGCCGAGTCCGAACATCCACATCTCCCAGTGCGCGCCGAGGCCCTCGCGCTGACCGTGGGCACCGATATTGACCGGCACGCCGGCACGCTGCAGCTCGGTGGCGGTTTGCGCAACGCGGATGATGTTGAAATCTTCCACCGGCGCGATCGGCCGGCGCACGCTGCGCGGCTGCAGCACCGACGCGGGCACGAACTTCGACAGAATCGGATGCTTCCAGACTTCGGTCATCGCATACCAGTAGTGCTCGCCGTCGAGGCCGCCGTAGCCGACGTTCAGCGTCGGCGTATAGCCGACCTTGGTCTGCGACCACAGTTGCTTGACGTCGTCGTAAGCAATCGCCACCGGAATCGCGTGTTCGACACCGGTGTGACCATCGACCACCATGGTCATGTTGTGCTGGAACAGCGAACCGCCTTCCGGCACCACCATCATGTTGGTCTGACGCGCCGCCTCCAATACTTGCTGGCGCTGTTCGCGTCGCGGCTGGTTGTAGCTCTTGACGCTGATCGCGCCACCAGCCTGCATCCGTTTCAGATGGGTGAGCGCGTCGTCGAGGCTGTTGACCGATGCCGTGAACGGTGCCTTGGCGCCGTACAGGATCGTGCCAGTCGAGAAGATGCGCGGGCCGACGATATGACCAGCACGCTGCATTTCCGCTTGCGTGAAAATTTCCGAGGTGTCATTGGACGGATCGTGAATGGTGGTCACGCCAAACGCCAGCGAGGCGTAGTTGACCCAGCTCTGCTGCGGAATGATTTCATCCTCACCCATGCCACCGTGCCAGTGCACATCAATGAGACCCGGAATGATGGTCTTGCCGCTGGCATCGATCTGCACGGCATCGGCCGGAATGCTCATCGCGGCGGTGCTGCCGACCGCGACAATGCGGTTGTTCTCGATCAGGATCGTGCCATTGTCGATCACTTCATCGCCGTTCATCGTGACGATCTTGCCGCCACTGATGGCGGTCATCGCTTTGGGCTTGTCGGCCGCTTGCTGGAAGCCGATCTTGATGCCGGCTTCGCTGGCTTTCGGCAGTTCCTTCGGCGCGCCCGGCACGAACGCAAATGCGTTCTTCAGTTCGCCGGTAAACAGCTGGTCGCCAAGTGCGAAATGCACCTTCTGGCTGTCGCCGGAGAAATGAATGTACTCGCCGGCGTTGACATCAAGTTGCTTGACCGGCAGTGCGTCCATCCTCGGGCCAATGCTGAGCGGCTTGCCGGTCTGCGGCAGCGGCGTGACATAGGCATGGAAGCGCTCGACAAAAGCCAGCCACTTGCCATCCGGTGACAGCGCGAATTCATGGGCAAACTCGCTCTTGGCGATCTCGGTTTCCTTGCTGGCGGTCACGGCATCGCCACCGCTCAGATCGATACGCACCAGTTTGCTGTACCAATCGACTTCGTTGTTGACACCGGCACGGGTGACGTACACGGCATCGCTGCTGGCAGCAAATTGCGGCGCGGCGCCGTCTTCGGTGATCCGCTTCGGTTCGCCTTTGCCATCGGCAGAAACCACGTAGACACCGGTTTCCAGCGCATGCCACGGCGAGGTCAGGTAGCCACCTTTTGATTTGACGAACACCACCGATTTGCCGTCCGGCGAGAACTTCGGTTCGCTGTACTTGCCCGGTGCTTTCACCAGCACGGTGTCGCGGCCGCTGCTCAGGTTGAGCTTGCGTACGCTGCCCATGTCGGCATCGGTCCAGCTGACGTAGACCAGCTCTTTGCCATCGCGCGAGAAGCTCGGGAAATATTCGAAATGTTTGTCCTGCTTGGTCAGCCGCTTTGGCGTGCCGTTCGGCAGGTCCTTGACATACAGATAGCC
>CAMLKQ010000176.1 GCA_946480585.1 uncultured Kangiella sp. | reverse complement strand
TCGCCGCGACCAATGCGCTGTCCGATATTTACGCGATGGGCGGCAAGCCGCTGTTCGCGCTCGCCATTGTCGGCATGCCAATCAACAAGCTGAAACCGGCAACGATTCGCGAGATCCTGCGTGGTGGCGAAGATGTTTGCAAAGCAGCCGGCATTCCGATTGCCGGCGGCCATTCGATTGATACGCCGGAACCGATTTACGGATTGGTCGGCATCGGTGTAGTGCATCCGAAGCAATTGAAGCGCAACGACACCGCACAAGTCGGTGATGTACTGGTGCTCGGCAAGCCGCTCGGCGTTGGCGTGCTGTCGGCGGCGATCAAGCAAGGCAAACTCGGCGCCGACGGTTACGCCGCGATGGTCGCCAACACCACCAAGCTGAACACGCCGGGCGTTGAATTGGCGCAAATCGACGGCGTGCATGCGATGACCGATGTCACCGGCTTTGGTCTGGCCGGTCACGGTTGGGAGATGGCGCGCGGCAGCAACGCCGAGATCGTGCTGCGCTTCGATGCGCTGCCGATTCTGCCGGGCGTGCCGGCATTGGCCGAGCAGGGCTTTGTCACCGGCGCCTCGACCCGCAACTGGGCCGGCTATGGCGAACACATCAAATTGTTCGACGGCTGCACGCCATGGCAACAGGCACTGCTATCCGATCCGCAGACCAGCGGCGGTCTGTTGGTCGCTTGCACGCCAGCCAGCGTAGAAGCGGTGCTGGCCAATTTCCGTCAGCACGGTTTCGCTGATGCCGCGGTGATTGGCAAAGTCGTCACCGGCGCGCCATGCGTGCGAGTGCTCGCTGCCGGCTAATAACCGCATTCAATAGGACGCAAGGGGAAGGATGATGAAACAGCTTTTGGCGAAAGTGTTGGCGACAGCGTGGGTGTTGCTTGCGGGTGGATTCATTTTGACTGCGGTGAGCGCCGCAGAACCGCTTCGCGTCAGCGCGATCCCGGATGAGGCGCCAACGGAATTGATTCGCAAATTCCAGCCGCTCGGTGCCTATCTGGAAAAAGAACTCGGCCGACCGGTGGTGTTCACCCCGGTCAATGATTATGCCGCGGTCGTGGAAGCACTTGCCGCCGGTAAAATCGATCTCGCCTGGCTCGGCGGCTTTACCTTCGTGCAAGCACGGCTGCGCACCGGTAACGCCATTCCGATTGTTCAGCGCGCTGAAGACGAACAGTTCACCAGCAAATTCATCGCCAGCGCCAACAGCGGTATCAGCAAGATGGCCGACATGCGTGGCAAAACCTTCGCGTTCGGCAGCCCGAGTTCAACGTCCGGCCATCTGATGCCGCGCCATTTCCTTAATCAGAACGGCATCGATCCGGATATCGATTTCAAAAACCTTGCCTTCTCCGGTGCGCACGATGCCACCGTGGCCTGGGTCGCCAGTGGCAAGGTCGATGCCGGTGCGCTCAACGCCTCGGTATGGGACAAGCTGGTCGAACAGGGCAAGGTCGATCAGAGCAAAGTGAAAGTGATCTGGACCACGCCGCCGTACTACGACTACAACTGGACCGTCCGCGGTGATCTCGACAAGGACCTGGTGCGCAAGCTGACCGCAGCGTTCCTGAAACTCGACAGCAACAACGCCGAGCACGCCGAGATACTGAAACTGCAGCGTGCCAGCAAGTATGTCGCGACAAAGCCGGAAAATTACACCGGCATTGAAGCCGCTGCGCGCAAAGCCGGGTTACTGAAATAAGACATGATCCCAGCCTCTACACCTGCACCCACAACAGTGCCATCGTCGCTGGCACTGCAGATCGCCGGGTTGGATTTGCGGCTCGGCCGTGGTTCCCACTCACGCGCGGTGTTGTCGGCGATTTCGCTGTCGGTTGCCCGCGGCGAGCAAGTGGCGATCATTGGCCCGAGCGGCGCCGGCAAGACCTCGTTGCTACGACTCGCGGCAACGGCGCTGCGCGGTGACGGTGCGTTGCAGGTGTTGGGTCAGGATCCGTGGCAGCTGGCCAGCAACAAACGACAGGCGCTGCGCCGAGCGATCGGTCTGGTGCATCAGGCGCCGCCGCTGCCGGCTTCGCAGCGCGTTATCACCGCTGTGCTTGCTGGTCGGCTTGGTCATTGGTCGTTGATGCAAAGTTTGGTGTCGCTGTGGCGACCGGCGGATCCGGTCGGCGCGTTCCGCTGCTTGCAACAACTGGATCTCGGCGAGCGCTTGTACGATCGCTGTGGCGAATTGTCAGGCGGGCAATTGCAGCGCGTCGGCATCGCCCGGGTGTTGTATCAGCAGCCGGAGTTGGTGCTGGCAGATGAGCCGGTGTCGGCACTCGACCCGGTGCTCGCCACGAGGGCATTGGAAGTGTTGCAGGCTGATTGCCGCACGCGTGGCACGACGCTGATTGCCAGCCTGCACGCGGTTGATCTGGCCTTGCAACGTTTTCCGCGCATCATCGGTTTGCGTGATGGTCGGATTGTCTTCGATGGCGCACCATCCGAGCTCAGCGCCGAACGCCTGCAGCAACTGTATGCCGGCGATGATGGCACTGTGATGCCAGCGCCGTCGGCATTGCCGGTCAACACGGTCGCCACTGGCTGTCCGGCATGACGGCAAGCAACCTCTCGACAAAAGATGTGACAACAAACGCATTGGCGCACGACCGCGCGCCAGCACGGCGTTTGCTGGTGCTGTTGCTGGCCCTGTTATTGTTGTGGCCCTTGTTCGCGGCCACCGATTTTTCCTTGCGCGGTTTGCTGCAGGCCGACAGCTGGCAGGCCATTGCGACGTTCCTGCGTGATTTCGCGCGTCCCGCCGTGCAAGCGGAATTTCTTCAGCTGACGGCGCTTGCCATGGCGCAGACCCTGGCGATCGCCACGCTCGGTTTGGTCGCGGCCTTGGTGCTGGCTTTGCCGCTGGCGGTATTGACCACGCGCACGCTGTCCATTTCATTGCTGGGACCGGCACCACGTTGTGATTACTGCCGAGCGGGGCGCGCACTGGTGCGCGCGGCCGCGATGTTGCTGCGCAGTCTGCCGGAACTCATTTGGGCACTATTGTTTGTCCGGTTGTTCGGACTCGGACCGGCCGCCGCGATTGCTGCCATCGCAGTCAGCTATGGCGGCATGTTGGCAAAAGTCTATGCCGACATCAGCGAAAGCGGCGCGCTCGAACCGGCGCGTGCCTTGCTCATTGCCGGCGCGGGTCGTCGACAAACCTTGCTCTATGGGGTCTGGCCGTCGGTGCGTGACGAACTGCTGTCGTACACGGTCTATCGCTGGGAGTGTGCGCTGCGCGCCAGCGTCATCATGGGCTTTGTTGGTGCTGGTGGGCTGGGTCAGCAACTCGAACTCAGTTTACGCATGTTGAACGGCCACGAAGCGGCGACGCTGTTGCTGGCCTTTATGCTACTGGTGCTGGTAGCTGATGGCTTGAGCGCGCTGCTGCGCTGGAGTCTGCGCGCATGACGACATTGCCGCTGCCAAATTCGCCGCGCCGACCGCTGCTGCGCTGGCTGCTGGCGTTCAGTCTGATCCTCGCGTTGCTTGCGCTCAGTATCAGCACGCTCGATTTCGCCAGTTTCGATGCCAGCTGGCGCGGACTCGGTGAGTTTGTCGCGCCGCTGCTGGCGCCAAATCTTGAGCCGCGCTTCTTGCTGCACGTGGCGCGCGCGAGCGCCGAAACCTTGGCGATGGCGCTGCTGTCGACGCTGTTTGCGAGCGTGCTGGCGGCGCTGCTCGCGGTGCTGGCGCAATCGGCGCTGCGTTGGCCGCTGAAGTTATTGTTCAACGTGCTGCGTGCGGTGCCGGAGTTGCTGTTCGCCAGTTTGCTTGTGCTGGCGGTCGGGCTCGGCGCCACGGCGGGCATTCTGGCGCTGACACTGCACACCGCCGGTGTGCTCGCGCGCCTGTTCAGTGAGACGCTGGAGAATGCCGATCGCCGCGCCGATGACGCGCTGCGGCTTGCCGGCGCCAGTCGGCTGCAGGCGTTTGCGTACGGCCGCTTGCCGATCATCGCGCCGCAATGGCTGGCCTACAGTCTGTATCGCAGCGAAATGAACCTGCGCGCCGCGACCGTGCTCGGTGTGGTCGGCGCCGGCGGGCTGGGTCAGCAGCTGCATGTTGCGCTCAGTGTGTTCCGTTACGACAAGGTCAGCACACTGCTGCTGGCCACGTTCCTGCTGATTTGGCTGACCGAAAGCCTGAGCCGCTGGCTGCGGCGCGATCGGTTCAGTAGCGCGCAGGTCGATTGAATGGCGGATCGTCGGCGCGCTGCGCCGGCGTGACCGTGGCAATCCGGCTCGTCGTTTTCGCCGTACCAGAGCAACCCGAGCCCGACGAGCCGCCCTCCATGTATCGCCTGATCTACGCCAGTACCGCTGCCGACAGTTTCCGCCTCAGCGACGTCCACAGCATCGTCGCTACATCCGAGCGCAACAACCGGCCGCGCCACCTGACCGGCATGCTGGTGTTCAGCAGCCGCTATTTCCTGCAATGGCTGGAAGGGCCGCGCGATGCGGTCAATGAGCGCTACCTGCGCATCTGTCAGGACCCGCGCCATCACAGCCCGGTGATGTTGGCGTACGAGCCCATCATCGAGCGCCAGTTCACCGACTGGGCCATGGGCTACCTCGGCGAGGGCGTGCTGAACCGGCAGGTGCTGCTGCGCTACTTTGCCGACGGCCAATTCCAGCCTTATCTGCTGTCCGGCCCGGCCGCGGCCCAGCTGATGCCCAAGCTGGCCGAGCTTGCCTATGCCATCGAGCAAAAGCGGTCGGCACCGGCAACCTTCTGAGACGTTAGCGCTAAATCGACGCCAGTTGGCCAAATTCCTCCGGGCAGGCAAATGGACAGACCTGCCCCCCTCGCGTAAAATCCCAGAAGTTTAAATCCACCCCTTGTTACCGGCTCCGGTGCCCGCTTCGGCAGGCTTCGGTGCCAGTCGCACGCCTGTCGCCCGGAGGTATCTTGTCCACGCCCGCTCTCCTCGCCCTCGAAGACGGCAGCCTGTTCCGCGGAGTCAGCATTGGCGCCCATGGCGCATCGGTCGGTGAAGTGGTGTTCAACACCGCCATGACCGGCTATCAGGAAATCCTGACTGACCCTTCCTATACCAAGCAGCACGTGACGCTGACCTACCCGCATATCGGCAATACCGGCTGCAATGCCGAAGATGCCGAGTCGGATCAGGTCTGGGCCGCCGGCCTCATCATTCGTGACCTGCCGCGGCTGGCCTCGAACTACCGCATGGAAGAAGACCTCGGCAGCTACCTGAAAAAGCGCAACGTGGTCGGCATTGCCGACATCGACACCCGCCGACTGACCAAGCTGCTGCGCACCAAAGGCGCGCTGAACGGCTGCATCATGGC
>CAMLKQ010000175.1 GCA_946480585.1 uncultured Kangiella sp. | reverse complement strand
CGCTGTTCGATGATGCCGCCGACCCGGGCGCGGATTTCGACTTCGCGCGAGCCTTTGGTCTGGCCGACGTACTCGCGGGCGACCGGCAGGTTCTGGCCGTTGACCGCGACCACAGAGACTTCCGGCGGCGGGAAGGCCATACCGCCGCCTTCCTGGGCGTTACCGGAACAACCGGCAATGGCGATCACCAGCGGCAATGCCACCAGCGCGAACGGCAAACGGCTACGTAAACCTTGGGATTTCATGGTGTGACTCCATTCCTGACAAAACAAATCGGGTTCGGATGGACCAGCCACCGCTGCAGCCGAGGGGGGTAGGCTGCGAGCTGAGCAAGGCAGTCGTGGCGGCTTTAAGACGACTGGTCATCCGAAATTGGGCGCATCATACATACAGACGTGAATGTTTGTAAATTCCAAGTTAGAATGCTTGCCACGTGGGTATTAGAACCCAACCGAAATCAAGTACTTGGGTACAGCTAGCGGAGGTCGTCAGTATCCCCCAGGGCTACTGACAGCGAGGTGACAGGTGGTTAGACGGACCAAAGAAGAAGCGCTCGAAACCCGCACCCAATTGCTGGATGCGGCCGAGCGGGTGTTCAGCGACAAAGGGGTGACCAATACCTCCCTGAACGAGATCGCGGAAGCGGCCGGGGTCACCCGCGGCGCCATCTATTGGCATTTCCGCAACAAAATGGATCTCATCGACGCGCTGATGGATCGGGTCCGTTTGCCATTGGAAGACTTGCGCGAACAGGCCATGGCCATCGCCCCCGACGACATCGTCGCCCAGATCCGCATCAACGCCGTGCATGTGCTGCGGCAAGCGGTGCTCGATCCGCACCACCGCGCCATTGCCACCATCCTGCTGCACAAGTGCGAGTACGTAGACGATGTGCTGCCGCTGAAACAGCGCCATCTGGAATCACGCAACGAATGCGCCGCCGATGTCGAACAACGCTTTGCGTACGCCATCTCGTTGGGGCAATTGCCGACCCAGTTGAATCCGCGGCTGTTAACCATGGCGCTGTTCAGCTATGTCGATGGTTTGATCTACAACTGGCTGCTCGATCCGGATTATTTCGATCTGGCGGCCGAAGCCGAAACCCTGGTCGACATTTTCTTCGATGGCCTGCGCAAACCCATGACGCCAGCACGCGGCAGCTGAAGTCAGACAGGTTCAGCGCAACACACCGGCCCGGCGGCGATCATGCAACATGCAGCCGATCTTGCCGCCGGCAAACAACGCCAACAAAAACACCGGCAACAGCGACCAGACAAACCAGTCCGGATGGGGCAACGACAGCACATTCAGTAGCGCCAGCAGCGCAATGATTGCCACCACCAAGGCGGCATGTCGCCACGGTTGTTGCGGCGCCAACCAGGCCGCCAGAATCGCGCCATCACAGGCGCCGAAAGCATAGGCGAGCAACACCATCAGCAAGGCACCGCGCGGCGCCTCCGCCCAGTAACGCGCCCACTGTGCCGGCTCATTCCAATCGAGCGTGGCGGGCAGCGGAAACAGACGGTGACCGGCCCACTGCAAGGCCGTGATAATGATTAAGGCAACTGCCAGCCCCAGTGCTATCGATCCCAGCGTGCGCAGCACGTTACCAACACCTTCATTGCTCGAATGATGCTGAACTATCGCACCGCCCAGCTGCGCTTGCCAAGTTGGGCAAGGTTCCGAAGATGATCGGACATGACGGGACGGCGTGGTGGGCAGAAACAAAAACGGCGACCTCTCGGCCGCCGTTTTGATGAGTCGCAAGATGGATTGCTGACTCGCTTTGTCCGTCAGTTTTTGCGCGGACGACGCAGCGAGAACGCCAGCAAACCGATACCGAGCAGAGCCAAGGTTTCCGGAGTCGGCACGATGTAATCGATGCGGGCTTGGGTGATCAGACGGCTGAAGCCTTCCGAATACACTTCGCCTTCACCGCAACCGGCTTCACCGTCGGTCGAGCAAGCTTCGGTCGTGTAGATGGTGAAGGTGCCATCACCATTGTCGACCACGGTGGTGCCCGGGCCAGCAAAGAACTGGAAGGACAACACATACCAGCCGCCGCCGTCATAGAAGAACGGAATCGAACCTTGCAGACCGCCGGTGCGGAAAATGTCGTCACAGGCGCTGTCATTCGGGTTCGGGCCGGGGCACTCATCCGAATCGACGTTAAAGGTTTCGTCAAACAGCACGCCGTTGATACCACCGACCGGGAAGTACAGTGGCGCAACCAGTTCAAACAAGCCGGACACGCCGACCGTTTCCATGTTGCCGCCGGCCGAGGTAATGATGTGGTTGTAGTGGTCGAAATAGTTAATGTCGACCCAACCGCCATTGGTGATGATGCTGCCGGCGATGTTGGTGATTTCCAGATAGCTCTGGGCATCTTCCGGGTTCGCCTCGGTGCCCCACGACACGTTGCGGAAGGAACCGTCCGTGTTGACGTTGCTGAAGTTCATCGAGCAGGTATTGTCGTCGATGGCTCCACCTTCGCAGGTCCAGCCCGAGCCAATGAAACCGGTGGTGGTTTCAAAATCGAAGCTCGGAATACTTGGGTCGGCGTTCGCCACGCCTGCCCCAGCCAGCATCATGCCGGCCACCATCAGTTGCTTGAAGCGCATAGTCCACTCCTTTGGTTGGGTGATTGATTCGGCGCCAATAACAGCTAGGGCTCTGGTCAGATATTGAGCATTGATCATGCCAGCTCAAAATTTATCCAATGAATCAGCCACTTATTTCCTCGGGTGCGGTGGCGACCAGCGGCTTTTGTAAAGGGCTCTGACAACCATAATTGGTACAGGTGTCGGCATAAATGGTGGGGAGAGCTATCGAAACCTGCCCCGCCGAGGGCCGACTGACCCGCACGGTCGTATGCTTGAAACAAGGTCGGCAGCCACCTAAACGCGCATCAAAACAACAGAGAAAAGCGACAGGAAGTCTGTGGCGGAATAAAAAAGGCGGCCCAATCGGGCCGCCTTTTGTACTGCTTGTCGAAAGCGCCGCAGCGCCCTCGCCATTACTTGTTGCGCGGACGACGCAGTGCGAAGCCGACCAAGCCGAGGCCCAGCAGAGCCAAGGTTTCCGGAGTCGGAACGACGTAGTCGATACGAGCCTGGGTGATCAGACGGCTGATGCCCGGGGTGTAGACTTCGCCAGCCGAGCAACCGGCTTGACCATCGGTCGAGCAAGCTTCGGTGGTGTAGATGGTGAAGGTGCCATCACCATTCGGAACAACGGTGGTGCCTTCGCCAGCGAAGAACTGGAACGACAGGATGTACCAGCCGCCGCCGTCGTAATAGAACGGAATCGAAGCCGACAGACCGGTGGTGACGAAAATGTCGTCACAGGCGCTGCCGTTCGGGTTCGGGCCCGGGCAAACGTTCGAGTTCTGGTTGAAGGTTTCGTCGAAAATGACCGGAGCCGGGCTACCGACACCGAAGAACACCGGGTTCACGATCTCGAACAGACCCTGAACGGTGACGGTTTCCATGTTGCCGCCAGCTTCGGTGATGATGTGGTTGTAGTGGTCGAAATAGTTGATGTCGACCCAACCGCCGTTGGTGATGATGGTGCCGGCGATGTTGGTGATGTCGAGGTAGCTCTGCGAGTCAACCGGGTTGGCTTCAGTGCCCCACGACAGCGTGTCGTAGGTGCCGTTGCCGTTCGCGTTGCTGAAGTTCATCGAGCAGGTGTTGGCATCCACAGCGCCGCCCTGGCAGGTCCAGCCGCTGTTGACAAAGCCAGTGGTGGTTTCGAAATCGAAACTCGGAATCGTCGGGTCAGCGCTAACGACGCTGGCGCCGGCCAAGGCAAAGCCGGCCAAAATCAGTTGCTTCAAACGCATGGTCCACTCCGTGGTAGGTAAAGTTGGGGTTACCGTACGCTTTAAAGCACAAGCCGTGCCACCACGAAATATCGCTTTATTTACATACACTTATTGCATCCAATGGCGAGGGCAGGCCCCGCCACTGTAAAAGTCGCTGACTGGCTGCTTCGGCACCTTGTGAAGTTCATCCCACTTTGCCGTGCCACACCGGACATTTTTTGCGCACCGCCTTGTTCTTCAGCAGGACGTAACTCGGCAGGCCATTTTGATACGGCGGGTACGCCTCGCCCTGAATCAATGGCAACAGGTATTTGCGACAGGCCGGCGTGATGTGAAAGCCATCCGCGCTGATGAAATTCACCGGCATCTTGCGCTCGACGTTGGCGATATCGCTGAGCGCCGCCATGCCAATCTCCCACGCGTATTGCGGGCCTTTCTTGCGCACGATGACCGGCATCACAGCGTTGTGACCTTTGACCGCAAACTCGACGGCTGCCTTGCCGACCGCGTAGGCCTGCTCGAGATCGGTTTTCGCGGCGATATGGCGCGCGGAACGCTGAAGGTAATCAGCGACGGCATAGTGGTATTTGTAGCCAAGCGAATCCTTTACCAACTGCGCGATAACCGGGGCAACACCGCCGAGCTGGCTGTGGCCGAACGCATCCTTGGTGCCGGCCTCGGCAAGGAATTTGCCGTCGGCGTTCTTGACCCCTTCCGACACCACCACGGTGCAATAGCCGTATTGCTTGACGCAGGCATCCACCCGTTCGAGAAACTTCTGCTGCTCGAACGGCACCTCCGGAAACAGGATGATGTGCGGCGGTTGACCGGCTTTTTCGCTGGCAAGACCGCCAGCAGCGGCAATCCAACCAGCGTGCCGGCCCATCACTTCCAGCACAAAAATCTTGGTGGAGCTGGTTGCCATCGACGCGACATCCAGCCCCGCTTCGCGGATCGATACCGCCACATACTTGGCCACCGAACCGAAGCCCGGGCAGTTGTCGGTGATCGGCAGATCGTTGTCGACCGTTTTCGGAATGCCGATGCAGGTCAGCGGGTAACCGTGCGCGGCGGCAAACTGGGCAATCTTGTTGGCGGTGTCCATCGAATCGTTGCCGCCGTTGTAGAAAAAATAGCGAATGTCGTGCGCGCTGAAGACCTCCAGCAGGCGCTCGTATTCGGCCCGGTTCTGCTCGATCGATTTCAGCTTGTAACGGCAGGAGCCAAACGCGCCACCCGGGGTGTGCTTGAGTGCGGCAATGGCGTCACGGCTTTCGAGACTGGTGTCGATGAGGTTCTCGTACAGCGCGCCAATGATGCCGTCACGACCAGCGAAAACCTTGCCGATTTTCTTCGGGTATTTGCGTGCGGTTTCCAGCACGCCGGCCGCCGAGGCATTGATCACCGCGGTCACCCCGCCCGACTGGGCGTAAAACGCGTTGTAGACCTTGCCCGCGGTGGCTTTTTTCTGCGCCGTCTTTGCCATCTTTACTGCTCCTGTCTGTGCTGCCTTGTCGCTGTT
>CAMLKQ010000174.1 GCA_946480585.1 uncultured Kangiella sp. | reverse complement strand
ATTCGCAAACTGTGCCCGCATTGCGCGCAGCCCACCGAACTGACGCCGCAGCAAAAAAGCTGGCTGCATCAACTCGGTGAAACCCAGACCGACGGATTCAAAACCGCGCGCGGCTGCAACCACTGCAACCAGACCGGCTACCGCGGCCGGCTCGGCGTGTTCGAGCTGCTCATCATCAACGATGAGCTGGCTGAGGCACTGCGCCGACAGGATCAAAGCGGCTTTGTTGCCGCGGCTAAGCGCGCCCCCGGTTACCGGCCGCTCGGCATGGCCGCGCTCGATTTTGCCCGTGCCGGCGCCACCTCGCTGGATGAAGTGACCCGGGTCAGCGAAGTCAGTCTGCTGGAAGAATGAAGCTCACGATGATCGCGATGTTGCTGACGCCGCCCGCTACAGGAAACTGATGCCATGCCCATGTATTACTACAAAGGCCGCAACAGTGCCGGCGAGCTGATTGAAGGCCGCAGCGAAGCCGGCACCGCCGATACGCTGGCCTCACGGCTGATGGCCGATGGCATCATGCCGACCAGTATCGACGAACAATTGGCGGCCGTGCCGGAGCGCAAACGGCCCTTTCAGCTGTTTGTTCGGCAAAAGGCCTCGCTGCCGGATTTGATCATGTTCAGCCGGCAGATGTATTCGTTGACCAAGGCCGGCGTTCCGATCATCCGCGCCATTTCCGGCCTCGCTGAAACCAGCGCCAGCATTGAATTGAAACGCGCCCTGCTGGCGGTAGTTGACGATTTGACCTCGGGTATCGAGCTCGCCGCCGCGATGGGCAAACAGGGCCATGTGTTTTCCGCGCTGTATGTCAGCATGGTCCATGTCGGTGAAAACACCGGTCGGCTCGATCTGGCATTCGAGCAGATTGGTCATTATCTGGAGCTGGAGCTCGATACCAGCCAGCGCATCAAACAGGCCATGCGCTACCCGACCATCGTGCTGATTGCGATGGCGGTCGCCATCACGGTGATCAACTTGTTCGTGGTGCCGGCCTTTTCGTCAATGTTTGCGGCATTCAATGCCGAACTTCCGCTGCCGACCCGTATCCTGATCTTTACCTCGAATTTTTTTGTCAGCTACTGGCCGTACATGCTGGTGGCCGTGATCGGCGGCATTTTCTTTTTCCAGCACTGGAAACAGACCGCACCGGGCCAACTGGTGTGGGATGGTTTCAAACTGAACATTCCGATCATCGGCAAAATCATCTACCGCGCCCTGCTCGCCCGCTTTGCCCGTTCGTTTGCCATGTGTCAGCGTGCCGGCGTGCCCATCTCCACGTCGCTTGCCGTGGTCGCCAATGCGGTCGACAACGCCAAGGTCGCCGTGATGGTGCGCAAGATGCGCGAAGGGGTCGAGCGCGGCGAAAACATCAGCCGCACCGCGCACAGCACCGGCATGTTCTCGTCACTGGTACTGCAGATGCTGGTGGTCGGCGAAGAGACCGGCCAACTCGACAAGCTGCTGGATGAAGTCGCGGATTTTTATGAGCGCGAAGTCGACTACGACCTGAAACGGCTGGCGCAGAACATCGAACCGATTCTGATCGTTGCGATGGGTGCCATGGTGCTGGTGCTGGCGCTCGGCATTTTCCTGCCGATGTGGCAGCTCGCTTCGGTCGCGCGCGGAACCTGAGGCATGCGTGTGGCACGAGGCTTCAGCCTGCTGGAATTTGCCGTCGTCGTGTTGATTGTCGCGCTGACGGTCTATGCGCTGTTGCCGAACGTCAGCGACAGCCTGAAGCTGGCGCATGAAACCGTGGTGAAGCAAACCAGCTTCGCCTTGCGTGAAAGCCTGAAACTCGTTGCACTGAAACACAAGGCGCTGAACACCACGGCGGCGGTTTACGATTTGGCTGGTGTCGGCACACAGCAGCTCGACGTCAACCCGGGCGGATTTCCCATTGGCGTCGATCGCAAACCCGGTGAAGACCGACCGCTGAACGCCCAGGATTGCGAAGCGCTGTGGTATGCCCTGCTCGGCGGCATTCCGCCATCGGCGCGCGTGCAGGGTGACAGCGACTTCCGCGTGCAGACCCGTTTTGAGCCGAGCCATGGTCTCGGTTGTCACTACCGGTATCGGCGCGGTGGCGAGATGGCGATTCAGTATTTTCCGGCCGATGGCGTGGTGACTGCCGATGTCCGTTTCTGACGGAATGCGGCAGCTTGATTCGCGTCAACGACGCGGCGGATGCCGCCGGAGCGTTGAGATCTCCCGACTGGCGCGATGCAACATTTCGGCATAAGCTTTGCAATACCGTACCGGATCGTACTGCGGCCAGGGTTGTGACCGCAGGGACAAAGGAATGATGGACGGCGTCAGCACGGGCTCGGGGGCTGGCGGCGCGGTGAGGGATGGTCAACCGATTAATCACCCGACCTTTTGGAGCCTGACTCATGAAGCAACGTGGTTTTACCCTGATCGAACTGATCGTCGTCCTCGTCATCCTCGGCATTCTGGCTGCGACCGCTGCCCCGCTATTCGTCAACCTGAAAGGCGATGCCAACAAGGCCGTGCTGCAAGGTGTCGAAGCCTCGATGCGCAGCGCCGCCACGATGGTCTATGCGAAGGCAGCGATTGCCGGCCAGCTTGGCGCCACCGGTAGCATCGAGTTGGACCTGAACAATGATGGTGACACTGGCGACGCTGGCGAAGGCACTTTTGCCGTGGTCTTCGGTTACCCGACCGCCGCCAACATCAACAGCCTGCTCAATCTGACCCCGGCGACTGACTTCAACACCGCCACCGCCGGTACCGTCCAGCTGACCAAGGCCACCACGCCAGCCAGCTGCGCGGTCGCTTACACCGCAGCCGCCTCGGCCGGTGCAGCACCGACCACCACCATCACCAGCACCGGCTGCTAATTCCCAAGCGAGTTAGCGCCGTGCCGCGGCAACGAAACAAAAGGCAGCCATCCCGGATGGCTGCCTTTTCGCTTTTGGAGCTGATCATCGTGATGATTTTGCTCGGCGTATTGGCGGTTGTCGTCATTCCGCGTCTGCCACGCAGCAGCGACGTGGCCGCTCGTGCCGCCCGCGATGAAGTGCTGGCCGCACTGCGCTACGGTCAGCAACTGGCCATGGCCGATGCCTCGCGCACCATCAAGTTCATCAGCAGCGGCAACAGCTACAGCCTGACGGCGGATGATGTCGCACTGTTGCTGCCGGAAGGCGGTGGCAGCTATCCGCGCGCCTTGCCGACCGACGTCAGCATCAGTCCGGCGACAACGCTGGTTTACGACGCGCTCGGTGAAACCAGCGCGACCACTTTCACCTTGACCGCCGGCGAGAGCTGGCAGGCCTGCGTCGAATCAACGGGATATGCTCATGCCTGCTGAATCGCCTCGCCTGCAAGCGCTCCGCCATCGCAGCCAGCACGCGCTCGGCCGGCCACCACGCGGATTCAGTCTGATCGAACTCATCGTCACGATTGTGGTCACCGCCATCGCGCTGACGGCGCTGGGTGTCGGTCTGCTGGCCGCCAATCAGGCCAGCGTCGATCCGGTGGTGAGCATGCGCGCGGCCGCGCTCGGCCAGGCTTATCTGGAAGAAATCCTGAGCAAGCGTTACGACGAAAACAACGGCCTCGGCGGCGTCACCCGCTGTGGCGAGGTCGGCCAGCCGGCGTGCGCAAGCAGCTTGGGCGCGGACAGCGGCGAAACCCGCCAAACCTTCGATGATGTCGATGATTACAACGGGCTGGACGAAACGCCGCCGCAAAACGCTCTCGGCGAAACCGAGAGCCGTTACGACGGTTTTCGGGTTCAGGTGGCTGTGGCTTATGGTGGCAGCGATTTCAGTGCCTGGGGCCTGACCGCGGCCGACAGCAAACGCATCACGGTGACGATCACGGCACCAATCGGCGGCCAGTTTGTGTTTAGCGCGCATCGAGGCAATTTCTAATGCGTGCCGCATGTCGACACGCACCCGCCAGCCCGGCCCGGCCACATGGCTACAGCCTGGTGGAGCTGGTGATCGTTATCGTGATTCTCGGCGTGATCGGTGTCGGTTTGTTTTCGATCTACACCACCAGCATACGTCAGTACATCGACGCCAGCCGGCGCGCCGAAATGACCGCCAGCGCCAGACTTGCGCTGGAGCGCATCAGCCGCGAAGTGCGCAATGCCTTGCCGAACAGCGTGCGGGTCAGTAGCGACGGCAACTGTGTCGAGTTCCGGCCGGTGTTAACCGCCGCCGTCTATGCCGAGTTGCCCATCAGCAGCCCGGCCAGCAGCTTGACGGCTTCGGCGTTCAGCCTGCCTGCGGGCAGCTGGGCGGTGTCGGTGATGCCGCTGCAAACCAGCGACGGCGTCAATTCCGACATGTATGGCAGCGCGCCACTCGCGAGCGTCGGCATCAGCGCGGTCAGCGCACCGGATGCCAGCAATCTGGTGACCGTGACGCTGGCGGCCGCACATCAATTTCCGCGCACGTCACCGAGCCAGCGTCTGTATGTCGTCGGTGGTGCCAGCAGTTTCTGCATTACTGACGATGGCCAGCTGCGCCGCTACAGTGGCTACAGCAGCACCGTGAATCAGCCACCGCTGAGCAGTCTGGGCAGTGGCGAATTGTTGGCGGAAAACCTCACTCCCGGTGACAGCAGTGCACCGGCATTCCGCTACTTCCCCGGCTCGCTGGAGCGCAATGCGGTGCTCGATATCAGTCTGCTGCTGCGCGTTGGTGATGAAAGCCTGCGTTATGCCCACGAGGTGCAAATCCGCAATGTGCCGTGACGCGCGCTCCGCTTTCGCCGTTTCGCCCGGGCAGGCTGGCTTCAGTCTGCCGCTGGCACTGTTCATCATTGTCGTACTGGGCTTGCTGGCTACCGTGCTGTACCGAGTGGTGGCACTGAATCAACTGAGTGTGGTGCAGGAAACCTTGTCGGCCCGCGCGTTTCTGGCGGCCGAAAGTGGCGCTCAGGCCGGCATGCTGAGGCTCTTTCCGGTCAGTGGCGCAGCTGCCAGCTGCAGCGGCAGTCCCGGCCTCAACCAGAGTTTCAGCAGCGACGGTCTGGTCGGCTGCGAAGTAACGCTGGTCTGCAACGGATTGCTGGTGGACGGCGAAATGTATTATCAGATGACCAGTACCGGCGTCTGCCGCGCAGGCAATTTGCGCGCAAGCCGGACGATCGAAGTCAGCGCCCGGCAGTTGCCGGAATGATGGTGAGCATTGGCGCAATGATGCACCACGAGCACAACGACACAGCCATTGCGATAACTGGCGCAGCAAGCTTGCTCGGTCGCACACGTCAGCGTGCGCCAGCGCAATTGCAACCTGGTCGCCATGCATACCGGCCTTTCTGGCTGTTGGTGGCCTGCCTGTGGCTGCTGTGCCTGAGTCCGGCAAGCTGGGCTGCCATTGAATACGT
>CAMLKQ010000173.1 GCA_946480585.1 uncultured Kangiella sp. | reverse complement strand
CTGAGCAAAGCCTGCCTGCGCAGCATGATGAAAGCCCGTTGGGGCCGCATCATCAGCATCGGTTCGGTGGTTGGCGCCATGGGCAACGCCGGCCAAAGCAACTATGCCGCCGCCAAAGCGGGCGTCATTGGTTTTTCGAAAGCGCTGGCCCGTGAAGTCGGCTCGCGCGGCATCACGGTCAACGTGGTGGCCCCGGGCTTCATCGAAACCGACATGACCCACGCGCTGTCGGACGAGCAGAAAGAGAAGCTGTCGACCCAGATCCCGCTGGCCAAACTGGGCCAGGCCCAGGACATTGCCTCGGCAGTCGGCTTCCTGGCGTCGGATGCCGCCGGTTACATCACCGGCGAGACCCTGCACGTCAACGGCGGCATGAACATGGCGTAAGCCAGAAATTTGTCTCGCACCGGTTTGGTGCGAAGACAGATAACTTGATGTAAGTGGTTGTTTACCCGCGGCATTTCGACAAGAATGCCGTGGAATTCCTGGTCGAACCAGCAGCCGACCGGCGGTCCCCAAGCTTGCAAATGGGGGCCGAATCCATAAACTAGCTGCCTCGCTTGTCTAGAGGAATGTATTTCCATGAGCACTATCGAAGAACGCGTCAAGAAAATCGTTGTGGA
The DNA here is from genome assembly GCA_946480585.1 of uncultured Kangiella sp. The sequence continues at coordinate 4,752 of CAMLKQ010000173.1, read as the reverse complement.
GCAACTGGGCGTCAAAGAAGAAGACGTCAACCCGGCCGCTTCCTTCGTTGACGATCTGGGCGCCGATTCGTTGGACACCGTTGAGCTGGTCATGGCCCTGGAAGAAGAATTCGATCTCGAGATTCCAGACGAAGAAGCCGAAAAGATCAGCACCGTTCAGGCCGCCATTGATTACATCAAGGCCAACAGCAACTAAGACTTGCTGACCTGACGCGATAGCATTCAGTAAAAACGGGCGGCTTTGGCTGCCCGTTCTTCCATCCAAGATTTTTCTCCCAGGGAGGACCGCACGTGGTCAAACGACGCGTTGTGGTGACTGGCCTTGGCATGCTCACGCCGCTCGGCCTCACCGTCAATGAAAGCTGGGACGGGCTCAAAGCCGGTCGCAGTGGAGCTGCGCCGATCGATGCCTTCGATACCGCTGCTTTTTCGACCCGTTTTTCTGCTTCGGTAAAGGGCTTCAACCCGGAAAACTGGATGCCGGCCAAAGAGGCGCGTCGTCTGGATCCGTTCATCCAGCTCGGCATGGCTGCTGGTATTCAGGCATTCCAGGATTCCGGACTGGTCGTCACCGAAGAAAACGCTGCCCGTATCGGCTGTCTCGTGGGCGCCGGTATCGGCGGCCTCGGCACCATCGAAGCGAACCATGACGCACTGCGTGACAGCGGCCCGCGCAAGGTGTCGCCGTTCTTCGTGCCGGGTTCGATCATCAACATGGTGTCGGGCAATCTGTCGATTCAGTTCGGCCTGCGTGGTCCGAATCTCGCGATCGTCACCGCCTGCACCTCGGGTGCGCACTCGATCGGCCATGCGGCCCGAATCATCGCTTACGGCGATGCCGATGTGATGGTTGCTGGCGGCGCTGAAAACGCCACCACCGAACTCGGCCTCGCCGGTTTCGGCGCGGCGCGCGCGCTGTCGACCCGCAACGACGATCCGGCCAAGGCTTCGCGACCGTGGGATCGCGATCGCGACGGCTTCGTGCTCGGTGACGGTGCCGGTGTGGTGGTGCTCGAAGAGTATGAACACGCCAAGAAACGCGGCGCCAAGATTTACGGCGAGCTGATCGGCTTCGGCATGTCCGGTGATGCCTATCACATGACCTCGCCGCCGGAAAACGGTGCCGGTGCCGCGCTGTCGATGGCCTGTGCGTTGAAGGATGCCGGTCTGAATCCGAACCAGATCGACTACATCAATGCCCACGGCACCTCGACCAAGGCCGGCGATCTCGCTGAAACGATGGCGATCAAGCACGTGTTTGGCGACCACGCCAGCAAGGTCATGATCAGCTCGACCAAGTCGATGACCGGTCACCTGCTCGGCGCCGCCGGTGCGGTCGAGGCCATCATCAGCCTGCTCAGCCTGCGCGATCAGGTGGTGCCGCCGACCATTAATCTGGATAATCCGGACGAAGGTTGTGACCTCGACTATGTGCCGCACACGGCGCGCCAGGCCAAACTGGATATCGTCATGTCGAACTCGTTCGGCTTTGGCGGTACCAACGGCACCTTGATCTTCAAGCGTGTCTGATGCCGGCGCGTCCGCGCCAACAAACCCGGTCCGGTACAACCTGACCGGGTTTTGTTTTTCTGGCGAGGCAAACGCAAACATGATCAGCAGTTGGTGCAACGGCGAGCCGGCAACGCAGCTTGCGATTGATGATCGCAGCGTGCTGTTTGGCGACAGCTGCTTCAGCACCATTGCGATCCGAAACGGTGTCCCGGAGTTGTGGCCACGGCATCGTGAGCGTTTGCAGTTGACGGTGCAGCGTCTGCGCTTCCTGAGCCCCGATTGGCCGGCGCTGGAGCGCGAGGTTGCTGCCGCCTGCGCCGGTGTTGAGCGCGGTATTTTGCGGGTCACATTGACCCGTGGCCGTGGTGGTCGCGGCTATGGCTTGCCGACCGAGGCGCAAATGCAGCGCCTGTTGCTGCGCCGCGACTGGCCGCTCGATATCGAACGGTTTGGCCGCGACGGCATCCGGCTGCGCTGGTGCGAAACCCGGCTGTCGGCGCAGCCGCTGCTGGCGGGGTTGAAGCACGGCAACCGGCTTGAGCAGGTGCTGGCGCGCGCCGAGTGGCAGGACGCACAGATTGCCGAAGGACTGATGTGCGATGATCGCGGTGCCGTCGTTGAAGGCACTAGCAGCAATCTGTTCTTCCGCACCGCCGACGGCCGCTGGTGCACGCCGTCGCTGCAGCGCTGTGGTGTGGCTGGGGTAATGCGGGCGGAATTATTGGCGCAGTGTGAGCTGCATGGCTTGCCGGTTGAGATCGGCGATTTTCTGCCGGACGCGCTGCTGACGGCGACCGAAGTGTTTTTGTGCAACGCGGTGATCGGCATCTGGCCGGTGATCGCGCTGGCGACGCAGCAGTGGGCCATCGGGCCGGGAACGCGCCAGCTGCAACAATTGATTGGACGGAATCCGAACGGATGAAAGCGTTGCTGCGGTTGGTGGCAGTGTTGATTTTGCTCGCGGTTGCCGCGGCAGGTTTTGTCGTCTGGCAGATCAGCGAGCTGGACAAGCGCGTGCTGTTGCCGGAAACCGAAACGGTTGAATTTGAAGTGGTGCGCGGCTCCAGCGTCAACGGTTTGCTGCGCGAATGGCAGGCAAAACGCTGGTTGCCGCAATCACCGTGGTGGCGGTTCTGGCTGCGTGCCCATCCCGAGTTTCAGGCGATCAAGGCCGGCACCTATCTCGTCAAACGCGGCGAGCCGGTAGGGACGCTGCTGCAGCGGATGATCGCCGGTGATGTCATTCATTATTCGGTGACGTTTGTCGAAGGTTGGAACATCCGCGAGGTGCGTGCCGCGCTGAAAAACGCCCGCAAGCTCAAGCAGACCCTTGACGCGATGACCGACGCCGAATTGATGCAGGCACTCGGCAAGCCGGAGCTGCATCCGGAAGGGCAGTTCTTTCCGTCCACCTATTCCTACACCGAGCGCATGACCGATCTGGAGGTGCTCGCTGAGGCCCATCGCGTGATGACCACGGTGTTGGCGGAGGAGTGGCAGAAGCGGGTCAGCGGTTTGCCGTATCAAACGCCGTACGAGGCCCTCATCATGGCGTCGATAGTCGAGAAGGAAACCGGTCTGGCGAGCGAACGGCCCGATATTGCTGGCGTGTTTGTCCGTCGCCTGCAAAAAGGCATGCGGCTGCAGACTGACCCGACGGTTATCTACGGCATCGGCGCCAGCTTCAACGGCAACATCCGCAAGGTCGATTTGCAAACCGACACGCCGTACAACACCTATACCCGCGGCGGCTTGCCGCCGACACCGATCGCCATGCCGGGCCGCGAAGCGATTGCCGCCGCGCTCAATCCGGCAGCCGGTGACACCTTGTATTTTGTCGCGCGTGGCGACGGCAGTCATGTGTTTTCCGCGACGCTTGAGCAGCACAATGCCGCCGTGCGCGAATACCAATTGAAGAGGCGCGTCCGTGGCCGCTAAGCCTGCATTCATTACCCTTGAAGGCATCGAGGGGGTTGGCAAATCGACCAACCTCGCGTTCATTCGCGATTGGCTGGTGCAGCACGGTCACGATGTCGTGCAGACCCGCGAACCGGGCGGCACGCCGCTGGCGGAACAAATCCGCGAATTGTTGCTGGCGCCGCGTGACGAAGCGGTCGACTCCGACACCGAATTGCTGCTGATGTTTGCTGCCCGCGCCCAGCATGTTGCCGGCGTGATCAAGCCGGCACTCGCCGCTGGCAAAACCGTGCTGTCGGATCGTTTTGTTGATGCCAGCTTTGCCTATCAGGGCGGCGGCCGACAGTTGCCGATGGCGCGCATCGCGGCGCTGGAAGCGTGGCTGCTTGCCGATTTCAAACCGGCGCTGACCGTACTGCTCGATCTGCATCCCGACATTGCCCTGGCGCGTGCTCGCCAGCGCGGCGAGGCCGATCGCTTCGAGCGCGAACAGCAAGCCTTTTTCGTGCGTGTGCGCGATGTCTATTTGCAGCGCGCCGCGTCCGAGCCGCAGCGCTTTGCCATCGTTGATGCCGGCCAGCCGCTGGCCGATGTCCAGCGTGACATCGCGGCGGTGTTGCAGGCGCGTGTGGGAGTCCAGCGATGAGCGTCGAAGCCAGTCTGGGGCAGTTGCCGGTCTTGCCTGCCTGGCTGCAACCGGCATGGCAAAAACTCAGCTGGGCGCTGACGGCGGATCGGGTTGGCCATGGCCTGCTGCTGCACGGCCCGCGCGGTATCGGCAAAGCCTGGCTGGCCTGGCATTACGCGGCGCGGCTGGTTTGCCGTGACGCACAAGCCGAGCAGTTTGCCTGCGGCCGTTGTGCCGGTTGCGCGCTGCGGTTGGCGGGCCATCACCCGGACGTGCTCAGTGTCGGCATTCCCGAGGACAAGCAGAGCATTGGCATTGAACAGATCCGCGAGCTGTCGGTGCAATTGCAGCAGTCGGCGCACCGGGCCGGTTGGCGGGCGGTGCTCATCGAGCCAGCCGAGGCGATGACCATCGCCGCGGCCAACGCGCTGCTCAAAACGCTGGAAGAGCCGGGCGCCCGCATCGTGCTGATTCTGGTGGCCCACCAGCTTGAGCGGGTGCCGGCGACCATCCGCAGCCGCTGCCAACGCTTACCGCTGGCCGCGCCCGATCGCGCCGCGGCGCTGGCCTGGCTGGCGCAGGCACACCCGGGCGAGGCGCCGGCCGCGCTGGAGCAGGCGCTGACGCTGGCGTCCGGGGCGCCGCTCCGGGTCGCCGAGCTACTTGCGCAGGACGCCCTTGGTCAGGTCGAGGCG
>CAMLKQ010000172.1 GCA_946480585.1 uncultured Kangiella sp. | reverse complement strand
CATGAAGGCAGCGGTTTTGCCGGTGCCGGTCTGGGCCGAGGCCATCACGTCTTTGTTTTGCAGAATGACCGGAATGGCTTCCTGCTGAATGGCGGTGGGCTGAACGAAATTCAGCGCTTCGAGTGCCTGCATCAGGCGTGAATCAAGGTTCAGATCAGCAAACGAAACAGGGGTAGTGGTTTCGATTGCAACGTCGTTTTGGGTGTCGATCATCGTAGACAAGGTCATTTTTCCTGCCCCAACGGGGCGCAAACGGCAGCCATGGCCGCTGCAGACCGGTTTGTTACTGGCGAAAGATTTTCGCCAAACAAAAGCCTGCCGAGCCGCGCAATACGCGGTAGCCACTGCCTTACATCAGTTATGTGTCAGCCGGAACCGGGCATCGGCCCATGCTTCTGCTATCGCAGAACGGACCACCCGCAACTTGGCGAAAACACGTCGTGCCGCCAAGCCGGATACCTGCAGGGAACAGGTCAGGTTCGAGGAACCGGACCCTGGCGCGAAGTCGCGCTCGCAGGAGGAGGATTGGTGAGGCTCATACCCGCTGCGGTTTTGATGCCCCGCAGCAAGGGCGCGAACTATAGGGGCTGACCGGGCAAAAAGCGAGCGATTTCTGGCGCTTGCCTCCGGAAACGGCAATTTTCACGGGATTTGTACCAGTTGCGAGTCACTGCGCCATGCAACTGGCCCGATCGTTCCGGATAGGCCCGCCCGGCTACAATAGCCGCCATCAGCCCCCTACCCGATTCGGCCATGACCCGTTCTGTCTATATCGCCCATACCGGCGGCACCATCGGCATGAAGAAAACCGCCAACGGCTACGCGCCGGTGCGCGGCTACCTGGATGAAGTGATCCGGACCATGCCGGAATTTCAACGGGAAGAAATGCCCCGTGTCGTCGTACGCGAATTCGAGACGCTGATCGATTCGTCCGACATGACACCGTCGGAATGGTGGCGCATCGCTCAGGACATCCGCGATCACTACGACCAATTCGACGGCTTCGTGATCCTGCACGGCACCGACACCATGGCCTACACCGCCTCGGCGCTGTCGTTCATGCTCGAAGATCTGGCCAAGCCGGTGATCGTCACCGGCTCGCAGATCCCGATGTGCGAGCTGCGCACCGACGGCCGCGACAACCTGATCAGCGCCGTGCTGCTCGCCGCCAATTACGATATTCCGGAAGTCTGCCTGTATTTTCACGATCGGCTTTACCGCGGCAATCGCTCGCAGAAGGTCGATGCCAACGGTTTTCACGCCTTCGATTCGCCCAACTTTCCGCCGCTGGCGGAAGTCGGCATCTCGATCGACGTCAATCGCTCACTGTTGTTGCCAGGGCCGAACAAGCCACTGCGCGTGCAACGACTGGAGCCGCCGATGGTGGGAACCATTTCGCTGTTTCCGGGCATCAACGCCGGCATCATCGAAAACTTCCTGAAGCCGCCGTTGCAGGGCTTGATCCTGCAGAGCTATGGCAGCGGCAATGCGCCGTCGAAGAATGCCGATCTGCTGCGTGTATTGCAGGAAGCGAGCGATCGCGGCGTCATCGTGGTCAATTGCACCCAGTGTTACCGTGGTCTCGTTGACATGAACACCTACGAATGCGGTCGCGTGCTAATGCAGCATGGCGTCATCAGTGGCTACGACATGACCCGGGAAGCGGCGCTGACCAAACTGTATTACCTGTTTTCGCTTGGCCTCGACAGCAGCGAAATCAAGAAACGGATGCAACAGAATCTGCGCGGAGAATTGACGCTTGATTAAAGCGCTGGCCATCGCGGGCGGACTGCTCGCTGCCTGCGGTTCGATGGCGGCAGCAGCACAGAATGCCCCCGCGGCCCCGCCGGCCACCTTTCGTTGCAACGCTGGCGCGCCCGCTACCAGCCAGCCGATCAGCGCGGCGACGCCGGGGCTGCAAGCGCTACCGACACTGCATTACGAATGCTTCACCAGTGCCAGCGGTCAGGCGCTGTTGACCGCACAAGCCGGTCAGCAACACGAACAAACCGTGCTGCTGATTCATGGTCTCGGCACCACTGGCCATCTCGATTGGCGCGAAACCATTCCCTTTCTGGCCCAGCGCTACCACGTGCTGGCCATCGATTTGCCGGGCTTTGGTGGCTCACCGCCGTTGCCGCAAGGTTATGCGTTCGCGACGCTGGCGAGCCTGCTGCAGCAAACCCTTGAGCACTACGCGGTGGGTCCGGCGATCGTCATGGGCCATTCGCTCGGTGCCGCCATTGCGCTCGATTTCGGCCATCGCCACCCGGCACAACTCGAACGACTGATTCTGGTGGATGCCGCCGGCATTCTGCAAAAGCAGGTGTTCGCCAATCACATCGCGCAATGGCCATTGCCGCAACAGCTTGGCCTGCCACCGATTGATCGCGTGCTGACCCAGGTCAATCGGCACCTCGACAACGTCAAACGCAATGTCCTGAACTGGCCTGATCAGGTTTTCGATCTCACCGGGTTTCTGCGCGACAATCCGGCCTTGCGGGCGATGCTGCTGCGCGATCACGTCATGCTGGATGCGGCAATCGGATTGGTGGAAACCGATTTCAGCGCCGCCATTCGCAACACGCAAACTGCCACCTTCATTCTCTGGGGCAGCGACGATCAGGTCACACCGGTGCGCACCGGTCGCTTGCTCGCGAGCCGCATGGCCAACGCGCGTTTGTATCTGGTGCCGGGTGCCCGCCATGTGCCGATGCTGGAAGCACCGAGCGAGTTTCACCGGCTGCTGGCTGATGCCTTGCAGATGCCCAATCACGGCAATGCCCTGAAAATGCCAGCACGGCGCGATGCCACCAGCGCAGGCGATCTGTCTTGTCAGAACCAGACCGGCGGTCGTTATACCAGCACGATACGCACGCTGCGCCTGAACAACTGCCACGGCGTTCGCATCGAAGATGCCCGTATCGGCCAGCTGATCCTGCAGCAATCGTCGGTTGAACTGACCAACGTCGAGATTGTGTCAAAAGAAACCGCGTTGATCGCCACGCAATCAACACTGACCGGCACCGCACTCACCGTGCAAGGCCGCGTTGCGATTGAAACGGATGGCAGTCGGTTTGATCTGGCAGGCGCCAGTTTGATCGGCGAGCAACAGGTCGCCAAAGTAGACCGTGACAGCGTGTTCTATTTTTCCGTCAGCGACTGGCAGCGTGGCCAGGCACGACGGGATCTGCACGGTGTGATGCCGCTGACACCGGGCCTCTACTCGCCCTGAGCCGGCAGCGGCCCGAAATCGACCAGGGCGCGAGTGGCGCGAAAAGCGGCCCGTTTTTGACAAGCCGCCGATGCCGGTTCCGCGCGTTGCTTACTGCAGCGTAATCTTGAAAGTGGCGTGCGCCGCGTCCAGCCGTTCTTTTTCGCTGTCGCAGAGAAAGCGCATCTCTCCGTTCTGATCAATGGTGTACGCCTCACCATTTTCAGGGTTATAGCGAGCCTGCCAAATCATCAACGCTTCCATGATGAGTGTCCGCTGTTCGTCGCTGAGCCGAACGCCGTCCGGCCATTTGCCGAGCTCGACGGCGCGGGTCAGTTTTTCCCGAATCTCGGGCGTCATGCTGGCAATCAGCTGGTCTACCGTCATGGCAGCTCCGTGGTGGTGACGTTGTTGTGACGACGTTGTAGTGATGACATAGTCGTGAAGAAAGCGGCGCATTCTAGCAAATGCCCGCATCTGCGCGCTGGGGCGCCGGCGTTTGTCCTACACTCAGGGCATACGGCAGAGGTATCCGATGCGAATCTGGTTGGGAATGATGTTGCTGTTGGCGGCCAATCTGGCGTGGGCGGAGCCACGTCTGGTACGTGCATGCGACAACGACCAGGATTACCCACCATTCCGCTGGCAGCGGCCGAATGCCGACGGCCAGCTTGAGGTTCACGGCCTCGGCTACAGCCTGCTCCGGCACATCCTTGCCAAGCATGGCTGGCGGCTGGAACTGGAGCTGTTGCCAATCAAGCGCTGCCTGCGCGAAGTCGAACATGGCCAGCGGTTTCAGCTGCTGGTGAGCGGCAGCCACAACGCCGAGCGGGCAAAGCGCTATCGGCTGACCGAGCCCTACGACTACGTCAGCTTCCACGCCTTCTACCTTCGGCAACGGTTTCCGGATGCACCACCGGTCCGCAAGAAAGCCGATCTGGCGCGCTGGCGGGTGTGCGGCATTGCCGGCCACAATTTCGCGATGTTTGATTTGAAACCGGAGCAGATCGACAGCGGCGCCGAGAATTTCGCCGCCGCGTTCCAGCTGCTGCGCGCCGGCCGCTGCGACGTGTTCCCGTACAACTTTCAGACCATCGAAGCGCTATCACTGATTGGTCAGGACGTGCTTGGCGGCGGCGAGTTTGCCAGTGCCGAAATCACCGATGTGCCACACGGACAAATCCTGATGCTGATCTCCCGCAACCACCGCAACAGCCTGGCGCTGAAAAAACTGATCGACAGCGAACTGAAAGCGATGACTGCATCCGGTGAACTCGCCGAATTCCGGCAACAGTTTTACCGCGAACACCAAACGACAACGCCGTAGAACACTGCCACCGAGCGTCGACTCAGTAGCCGTCGCCCATCAGCACATAGCAGACGCCAAGCACAGTCCACGCACCATGACCGCCATCCGGCAGCGGCATCGGTTGATAGCGCAGACTGCCATCCGGCTTGCGCTCGCTGTTGAGCAGATCGCGGATCTGCACCAGCAATTGACTGACCGCGATCTGCGCTGGCCAGCTGCGATACGCATCCGGCCATTGCAGGCTCAGCGGCCGCGGCCGCGTGCCACCATAACCGGGAATGGTACCGAGTCCGGCAAAGCGGCCGTCAATGCTGCTGTGTCCGGTTTCCGCCAACAGAAAATCCAGTCGCGACACCAGTGATGCCGCCACCCGGCTGTTGAAACCGGTCAACGGCAGACCCGCAGATTGCTCCCGGTGCGCCGTGGTAAACGCCGCCAGCCAGGTCCAGCCGGAATTCATTTTGGCTTTGGCGTTGGTATCGGCACTCAACGCCGCCTGCACCACCTTGCGAACGTTTTCGGTGGTCACTTCCCGCTGCGGCACGCCAAACAGATTGAAAATTTCATTGGCGATCTTGACCGCCAGAAACTGCTCTTCCACCGTCCAGGCCTTGTTGTCTTCGACGGTTTTGGCGAGCAACCGGGCGCGGTACAGCAAGGAGTTGGTCAGGAAGCCGTAGGCGCTATAATTGATGCGCGGTTTCGGCCAGAAAAATTTCAGCAACCGATCATGCCAGCCACTGACCGGCTCACCGACCGGCTGACGCTGGTACATCGGCTGATACGGTTCTTCATCGATCCAGCGCACCAGCGCTTTGATGAATTCGCTGTCCGGCGCATCGGCTTTCGGCATGACCGG
>CAMLKQ010000171.1 GCA_946480585.1 uncultured Kangiella sp. | reverse complement strand
GCGTCGGCATGAAAACTGAGCGACCACGGTTTCAATCGCCGCATGCCAAAACTGTTACTGCCACCCAGCTGACGATTCCACTCCAGCACTTGCCGGTAATTGAGTGCCTCGCCGTACCAGAGCCGGGCAAAACTGTTTTCATCAACGAGCGGTGCCAGCACTTGCGTGCCCCAAGGCGTCGGTCGCGCTGCTGGCGATAACTGCGCCAGTTTCAGCGGTCCGAACCGCCAATCGAGGCCACCGCCGCCGTAATGACTAATCCCCGCTTGTTGGGCAATGGCAAGCGCCGCCGGGCCGGGCTTGCCGTCGCCGGACCAGATCAGCAATGGCGGTTGCAGCGCGCTGTTGTCGTGACGCAGGCCACGCAGCCAGTCGAATGGCGCGGCGATTTCGCGCTGCAATTCGGCGGCGTATTGCGGCAACTGCACGCTGTATCGGTGCGCAGATGCAGCGTAATCACGTTCGCCATCGAACACCGGCCAGTAATACGGATGACTATAGGTATGACTGGCAAGCTCCAGCTGCGGCAATGCCAGCAACGGTTCCAGTTCACGACGGCGGGTGCGACGCTCGTCGTCAGTCAATGAGGGAGTATCAAACTCGGCTTCGATCAGCGCCAGCGTCGCGGGCAGCGGTTGATTTTGCAGCAGCGAGGTCAACGCTCCGGCAGGTCGCTGACCATTGCTGTCGGCAAGCGCGAGCCGATCGCCACGAATATCGACGAGACCGATGCGACGACCGTTGTCTGTGCTCAACTCAAACACCGGTTGCGGTGGCAACCGCAACGCCGCACGCAAGAACGCAAACGGATCCAGCAACCAGCTGGCGCTGCCATCGGCGCCGTATTGCATGACATACGGATCCAGCGCTAACCCGCCGAACGCGCCAATCTGAATCGGCTCAAAGCGGGCGCCACTGCGATCGCGCAATTGCAGCCACGCGGTGCTGCCTGCGCCAGCAAAACTGTCCGGCAGGCCCCAGGTTTTCAGCGCCGGGTTTGCACCAACGCGACCAACGCCTGCCTGCTGGGCAACGACTTGCAAACCGGCACCGGCAGCGCGACCGTTTTGCTGATCACCCAACAATTGTCGACACGCCGCGCCTGCCGGCAAGCTGCCGAAAAACGCGACCGGCAGGCCAGCGCGCACTTCCGGTTGCAAGCGCGCGCAAACGCCCGCCTGTTGACCACTGGAGCGCGCCGACAACCAAGCGACGACACCGGCATAACGGCCGCTGATCGGCTCGATCGGCAAGGCATCGTGTTCGATGTTGCGGTATTCGAGCGCATAGCCTTCGTACTCGAGCGGCAAGGCGAGATGCTTGAACAGCGGACTCGCCAGCTGATCCTGGCCATGACCGTCACCGGCGCCGTCGATCAACGCCAGCATGGTGCGCGGCACATGTCGCAGCCGGCCCTGACCGAGCCAGGTCAAATCGCCATTGGCGACCCATGGCGTGAAGCCGAGCGCCAGAATGTCTTTGGCAGTGGCTTCTGCCGTTGCCCAATCACCGGGGTCGACATAATCAAGCACGATCACCGGCACACCGAATTGATCGCGCGTGCGACGCAATTGCTGGATCAGCCATTGCCGGTTGGCGTCCGGCGTCGGCGCGTGCTTTTTGCTGACCGGGTCGTAGCCGTGAAACAGCGATTCCGCCAACAAGGCATCGGCGTATTGGGCGTGCCGCTCAAGCAATTCGAAGCCGCGGTTGTAGATCAGTTTGACGCCGGGGAAACGCTGCTTGATGGTCGCCATCAGCGCCACCATGCCATCTTCCTGCCGTTGCCGCGCCGGGCCTTCTTTCGCCGGAATGAGGTAGCTGTCCATGGTATCGAGGAAGAACGCCCGATAGCCCTGTTGCCAGAGCGCACCGAAATGCTCGCGCAGCAAATAATCGCGCCAGCCGGTGCCGGCCAAATCCATCACCAGACTGTTCCAGGCGGTGTTGGTGCCGATCACCCAGCTTTGCTCGATCTTGTCGACATCGACGGCGTTACGCGCCACTTCGCCGACCGAGACATAGGCAAAAATTTCCGGACCGCTGGCAAGCAGCGGCGGCACTTCTTCCGGGCGCAGCTGATTCGGCTGGATGACCACTTGATCGTAATGGCGCAAGGCATCGAGCGGTGGCCGGGTGCCGTAGTAAAACGCGATGTCGGGCGCATCGGCGGTGGCGCCATGGCCGGCCAGCGACAGCAGGCCGGCACAACAGGCCAGAAGACAGCGGGCGACAACCGGTGCGAACATGTCGGAATCGGAAACCTGAAACCCCAGCCCACACGCAAATGGCGCACAAACTGCGGCAAAGAATTGGTCGGCTGATTGTAGCGGAGTTGCCGCGGGACTTGCTGAGCAAGTTGCTACCGACGTGGCCGCCAATGCGAGCGACCCGCCTGCCGTTTTACCGGGCCGATCACCGGGCCGGAAGACCGCCACGCTTGGCCTGCTTCCGGCGCTATGCCACCATAGCGCACGCTGCCGCGTCGGTGGTGGCGCTGTCTCCCTGTCGGAAGCTCAGATTTTGAACGGATTACTGCTGCTCGCGCTGCTCACCGCCCTGTTCTACCTGCTGCAGGCGGGCTGGATGTTTCTGCAGCTGCGCCGCGGCGTTAACGTTCCGCACCGGTTGTTGTTGTTGGCGCTGCTGCCAGCGTTGTTGCAAGCCACGATGTTGCATCTGGTGATCGATACCCCGGCCGGGCAAAACCTCGGTTTTCTGCCGATTGCCGCCCTGGTCAGCTGGCTCATTGTGCTGCTGCTGATGATCCCCGGCGGCCAATTGACCACACCGCTGCTGTTGTTCGCGCTGCCGCTGGCGGCCTTGTTTTCGTTGGCCCTGCCGCTGGCACCGGCCCAATACATCAAACCGCTGGCCGGCGCCTGGCCGAGTCTGGTTCATATTTTCTCGGCCTTGCTGGCCTACAGCTTGCTGATGGTGGCCGCAGTACAGGCGCTGCTGCTGTGGTGGCTGGAACGCAAGCTGCGGCACGCCCCGATGCAGGTGTCGCCGCTGTTGCCGCCGCTGCAATTGCAGGAAAGCTTTTTGTTCCGGGTCATCGCCACCGGGTTTGCCCTGCTCACCGTGGCACTGCTGGTGGCGGCCTTCGGCCTACCCAGCCTGTTTGCCAGCCAGCCGCTGCACAAACCGGTATTTGCCCTGCTGTCCTGGCTGGTGTTCGCGATTCTGTTGTTCGGCCGTTGGCGCCAGGGCTGGCGTGGCCGGGTGGCCGTGCGCTGGACGCTGGCCGGCTTTGCGCTGCTGGCGTTGTCCTATGCCGGCACCCGCATCGTGATCGAATACGTGTTGCAACAGCCCTGACAAGGAGACCGTCGTGGACCAGCTCTCCACCGGAGAGGTGCTGCTTTTCCTGCTGCTGTTGTTCCTGTTCTCCGCCTTTTTCGCCAGTGCCGAGACCGGCATCATGTCGGTCAACCGCTACCGGTTGCGCCACCTGGCCCGGCATGGCCATCCCGGCGCCAAGCGTGTCCAGGCCTTGCTCGAGCGACCCGATCGCCTGATCGGCGTCATCATCACCGGCAACAACATCGTCAACATTCTCGCTTCGGTCATTTCGGCGGCGCTGGCCGTGCGGCTGTTCGGCGAGGAATGGGGCATCGCGATCGCCTCGGCCGCGCTGACGCTGGTCATGCTGGTGTTCTGCGAAGTTGGCCCGAAGACCCTCGGTGCCCTGTATCCCGAACGGGTGGCGTTTCCCGCGTCGTGGCTGTTGCAAGGATTGCTACGGATCACCTACCCGCTGGTCTGGCTGGTCAATCTGCTTGCCAACGGCCTGCTCCGCTTGATTGGCGTGCGCCCCAACAAGCAGCAGCAGGATGCCCTGTCCAGTGACGAGCTGCGCACCGTGGTCAACGAAGCGGGCGCCTTCATTCCGCGCCGGCACCAGAAAATGCTGCTCAGCATTCTGGATCTGGAAAAGGAAACGGTCGACGACATCATGGTCTCGCGCCATGACATAGTCGGCATCGATCTGGCGCTGCCCCGCAGCGAAATCATGCCGACGTTGCTGCATTGCCAGCACACCCGGCTGCTGGTCTGGCATGGCGACATCAACAATGTCGAAGGCTTTTTGCACGCCCGCGACGCGCTGCACCTGCTGGCCCAGGAGGATTTCGATTACGGCGCGCTGCGGCAGGTGCTGCGGCAACCGTATTTCGTGCCGGCCGGCACGCCGCTCACCACCCAGCTGGTCAATTTCCAGCGCAACCGGCGCCGCATCGGGCTGGTGGTGAACGAGTATGGCGACATTCAGGGATTGGTGACGCTGGAAGACATTCTGGAAGAAATCGTCGGCGAATTTACCACCGATGTGGCGAGCCAGATCAGCCGCGATGTGTCACCGACTGCCGACGGCCATGTCGTGGTGGAAGGCGGCGCGGCGCTGCGCGATCTGGTCCGCAGCCAGCAATGGCAGCTGCCGCTCGACGGCCCGAAAACCCTGAATGGCTTACTGCTGGAATACCTCGAAACACTGCCATCGGCCGGCACCTGTGTGCGCCTGCACGGGTATCCGATGGAAATCCTGCAAGTCAAAGACAATATGATCAAGGCGGTGAAAGTGATGCCGTCGCTGTATCGCGTCCCCGCTGGGCGCTGAGCACGCCGCGTCAGTTGTCGAGCACTGCCCGCAGCATCTGCCGGACCGCATCCGGCTCAAACGGTTTGTCGCACAAGGCCGACACGCCGGCCTGGGCCACCATGTCGAGCCGGGCACTGTCCTGTTCGCTGGTGACCATCAGGATCGGCACATAGGCCCCATCAGCCCGGTTGCGGATCGCCGCGACCAGTTCGTGACCATCCATTTCCGGCATGTTGTAGTCGGTCACCACCAGATCAAAGGTGGCGCTGGCAAAGGTCTCGACCCCTTGCTTGCCGTTTTCGGCGGTTGTGATCTGTTCGATGCCCATGTCGCGCAGCACCCGTGAAATATGCTTGCGGGCGAGCGGACTGTCATCCACCACCAAGACCCGCAGGGATTTCACGTCCCACGCGTCCAGGTGCAGTTCATCGGGTTCGACGTAATGCAGGCTGGCGCGCAAGGCCCGGACGATGTCATCGGCGCTGAACGGCTTCGGCAGAATCGCCACCACGCCGGCTTGCCGGATCGGATCGAGCCGTTCAAACCGGGTTTCACTCGACACCAGCATGAACGGTAAGTTCTGCCATGCCGGCTGTTGCCGGATGGTGAGCAACAGTTCCGCCGCAGTCATATCCGGCAGGTAAAACGTGCTGATCACGACATCCGGCTGTTGCCGGCCAAGCACCGCCAAGGCCTCGGCGCCCGATCCCGCCACCTCGATCTGGCTGACCGAAGCGTCACGCAAATGCTGCAACAGGATTTTCTGCTGGGTCTGCGAAGGCTCCACCAACAGCAGACTCAGATCCGAT
>CAMLKQ010000170.1 GCA_946480585.1 uncultured Kangiella sp. | reverse complement strand
ACCGGCCCGGATCCGGAAGAAGCCAAAGCCCGTTTCGTCGCGCTGCGCGAGCAGCACGAGAAAGCGCTGGCGGCGCTGAAAAAATACGGCAAGAACCACAAGACCACCAAGGCGGCGATGGCCGAGCTTGGCGATCTGTTCATGCAGCTCAAGCTGGTGCCGAAGCAGTTCGATCGGCTGGTGCACAAAACCCGCAAGCTGATGGATCACGTCCGCACGCAAGAGCGCCTGATCATGCGCCTGTGCTGCGACAAGGCCGGCATGCCGCGCAAAGCGTTTATCGCCAGCTTCCCGACCAATGAAACCAATATCAAGTGGCTGGATCAGCACCTGAAAGCGAAGAGCGATTTCCGCGACAAGCTGGAAAGCCACGCCGAAGACATTCTGCGCGCGCAGAAGAAGCTGGCCCAGATCGAAGAAGAAACCCATCTGTCGGTGCTCGACATCAAAGAGCTGAACCGCCGGATGTCGATCGGTGAAGCGAAAGCCCGCCGTGCCAAGAAAGAAATGGTCGAGGCCAACCTGCGTCTGGTTATCTCGATCGCGAAGAAATACACCAACCGTGGTCTGCAATTCCTCGATCTGATCCAGGAAGGCAACATCGGTCTGATGAAAGCGGTCGACAAGTTCGAATACCGCCGCGGTTACAAGTTCTCGACCTATGCGACCTGGTGGATCCGTCAGGCCATCACCCGCTCGATCGCCGATCAGGCCCGTACCATCCGCATTCCGGTGCACATGATCGAAACCATCAACAAGCTGAACCGCATTTCGCGGCAGATGCTGCAGGAGATGGGCCGCGAGCCGACCCCGGATGAGCTGGCAACCCGCATGCAAATGCCGGAAGACAAGATCCGCAAGGTGCTGAAAATCGCCAAAGAACCGATCTCGATGGAAACCCCGATCGGTGACGACGAAGATTCGCATTTGGGCGACTTCATCGAGGACACCGCCACCGAATCACCGGTCGATGTCGCGATGGCGGAAAGCTTGCGCGAAGCCACCCGCGAAGTGCTCGGCGGCCTGACCGCGCGCGAAGCGAAAGTGCTGCGCATGCGCTTCGGCATCGACATGCCAACCGACCACACGCTGGAAGAAGTCGGCAAACAGTTCGACGTCACCCGCGAGCGGATTCGTCAAATCGAAGCGAAAGCACTGCGCAAACTGCGTCACCCGTCGCGTTCGGAGCGCCTGCGCAGCTTCCTCGACGAGCAATAAGTCATCGCGGCAGCGCTCGCGCCGAGTCTGGCGCCGCGCATTGCAGTCAAAGAAAAGGGACGCTTGCCAGCGTCCCTTTTCCTGATTACCCTGCGCACCGCTGTGCCGCTCGGCGTTCAGAACACAATCTGCTTTCGGGCCCTTAGCTCAGTTGGTTAGAGCAAGCGACTCATAATCGCTGGGTCACAGGTTCAAGTCCTGTAGGGCCCACCATTTCGCAACGCCAAGAAAACGCAGTGCCATTGGCGTTTTCTTCTCCGGCTCGCCCCGTCGGGCCCCCCTTCCCCGATTCCGGTTATGGTCGTTCAGGCCATGCGTTGTTATGCTGCGGCAAATGCCTGGACGCTGCCCTCGCCATGTCGGAAACCATACTGCTGGTCGAAGATGAGCCTGCCATTGCGGCAACAATCGTCTATGCGCTGGAGCAGGCGGGTTATCACGTTCAGCACTGCCAGACCGGCCACGACGCGCTAGCCGCTGCAGCCAGGATGCAGTTCAACTTGTTCATTCTGGATGTCGGCCTGCCGGACCAAACCGGTTTCAGCCTGTGCCAGTCACTGCGCCAGCAACATCTCACGCCAGTATTGTTTCTGACCGCTCGCAATGACACCTTTGATCGCATTGTCGGACTGGAACTGGGCGCGGACGATTACCTCGGCAAACCGTTCTCGCCGCGTGAACTGGTATTACGTGTGCAAGTGATTCTGCGCCGTCACCACGGCGCCGGCGTTGCTGCTGCCAACGCCCCATTCACAAGCAACCCTCCAGCATTTGTTCATCACGCCGACCAGGCCCGCATCCTGTTCCGGGGCGAACTGTTGACTCTGACCAAATCGGAATATCGCTTGCTGGCGACGTTGTTGGCACAACCCGAGCGAGTGTTCAGCCGCGATCAGTTACTTGATGCGCTGGGGCCGAACGCGGAAGACAGCGGCGACCGCAGCATCGACACCTTGATCAAGCAGCTGCGCGCCAAACTACGCACCATCGATGCCGACAGCGATCCCATCAGCACCCATCGCGGGCTCGGTTACAGCCTGAAGCGGCTGGATTGAAACGGAGCTGTCGCAATGAAACTCGGCTTGCGCTTGTTCCTTGGCTATTTTCTGATCGTCGGACTGACCGCCTGGCTCAGCCTGAAACTGGTGCTCGATGAACTCAAGCCGGTGGTGCGTCAGGTCAGTGAGGAAGCGCTGGTCGAGCTCGCGCAGACCCTGGCGCTGGTCGCACAGCCTGCGATGCGCAGTGGCGACATAGGCAACAGCGAGCTCGCGCAGCAGCTGCGCCAGATCAGCGATGTGCAATTGCACGCGACGATCTGGCGGGAGCAGAAAACCCGGCTGAATCTGCGCATCTACATCACCGATGCGCAAGGCATCGTCCGGTTCGATAGCAGCGGCCAGGATATCGGCAAAGACTATTCGCGCTGGAACGATGTTTACCTGACTTTGCGTGGCGAGTACGGCGTGCGCTCCAGCCGGCGCGATCCCGCCAACGAAAATTCCACCACCATGTATGTCGCCGCACCGATTCGTGATGGCGAGCGCCTGCTCGGCGTATTGACCGTGGCACTGCCGAATGACAGCACCCAGCCCTATATCGATGCGGCACGCAGACAGCTTTGGCGTTATGGCGTCTCGCTGCTCGGCTTTTCACTCCTGATTGGCATCGGCTTTACTTTCTGGCTGATCAGCAGCCTGCGCAAAGTCAGTCAGTATGCACTCGCCGTGAGTGACAACCGTGCCGTGCAGCCGCCGCAGTTTGCCCGCGGCACGGAACTCGAAAAACTGACCGACGCAATGGAAGCCATGCGGCAGCGGCTAGAAGGCAAAGCCTACGTCGAACAGTACGTGCTGGCGCTGACCCATGAACTGAAAAGTCCGCTCGCGGCCATCATCGCGGCAACGGAGTTGCTGGGCGATCCGACCATGCCGGCCGATCGGCGCCAGCAGTTTCTGGCCAATATCCAGCAGCAAAGCGAGCGCCTGCACGATCTGATTCAGCGCCTGCTGGAGCTCGCCAAACTCGAACAGCGCCGGCAACTGGAGCAGCCGGAAAATGTTGTGCTGGCAGATCTCGTCACCGCCGTTGGTCAGCGACTGAGCGCCGCACTCGCCAGCAAGCAGCTCAGCATCGACAACCACATCGGCAGCGACGTGCGGGTGCAAGGCGAGCGCTTCTTGCTTCAGCAAGCCTTGCAAAACCTGTTCGACAACGCCGTTGCCTTTGCACCGGCCGGCAGCACCCTGACGATCGATTGTGATGACGCAGACGGCCAGCGGATTGTCCGGCTCTGCAATGCCGGCCCGGCGATTCCCGCGTACGCGCTGGCCCGGCTTGGCGAACGCTTTTACGCGCTGCCGCGCCCGGACGGCAGCAAGGGCAGCGGCCTCGGACTCAGCTTTGTCCGCGAGGTGATGGCCTTGCACGGCGGCAGCCTGCAAGCCGAGAACCAACCCGATCACGTTTGCATGAAGCTGCTGTTTCCGCGCCCAACGAACTGATTGGCATTGGGCCTGACCGGCGCCACCGCAAAAAATCAGCGCGCTCAGCCCATCCTCACCGAATCCTCACACAGCGCTCATTCGCTTCTCACCGACGCCCGCGACACTGGCGCCGTTTTCTTCGAGAGGTGAGTCATGCAACGCAAACTCTTTATCAAATTGCTGGTGTTGGCACTGCTGTTTCTGGGACTGCAAATCCCGCTGGTGCTGACCCAGGACGTGGTCAGCGAACGAGCCAAGTATCGCGATGTCGCGGTCGCCGATATCGCGCAAGCGCAATCCGGTGAACAGCATGTGCTGGGCCCGGTGCTGGTGGTGCCGTTTCGGCGGGAATGGATCGAACACAGTCAGGATGCCGATGGCAAGCCACTGCGCCGGCTGCGGCAACAGGACGGCGAGCTGACGATCTTGCCGGCGCAATTGACGATCAGCGGCGATGCGGCGGTGGAAGTGCGGCAACGCGGCATTTTTCCGGTGCCGGTCTATCTCAACACGCTGGAATTGCAGGGCGAGTTCCGTTGGCCAGAACAGTACGGCCGCAGCAGCGATGGCGAGGAGACCATTAGCTGGCAAACGCCGTATGTGGCGCTCGGCGTCAGCGGTCAGCGTGGCATTAAACAGGTCAGCGATTTGCAATGGAATGGTCTGAAGCAAGCGTTCGCGCCCGGCAGCGGCCTCGGCACCTTGCTCAACGGCCAGGGCCTGCGCGCCACCGTTCCACTGGAATCCAGCGGTGGCATCGCGCGGTTTCGCATGGAGCTGAAACTCGCTGGCACACAACAATTCAATGTGGTGCCGCTGGCAGAGCAAAGCCGCTTGCAACTCGCCAGCAACTGGCCGCATCCGCGCTTTACCGGCAGCCAATTGCCGGATGAACGCACCATCAGCGAGGCCGGATTCAGTGCGGTCTGGCAAACCAGCCATCTCGCCACCAACCTCGGCACCCACTGGCAACGCTGCATGGCCGAAACTGAACAATGCTATCAATTGTGGGAGCAGGAAATCGGCGTCGCGCTGCATGAACCGGTCGATGTTTATCTGATGTCGGAGCGGGCGCTGAAATACGGTTTCCTGTTTATCGGCATCACCTTTGCCGCGTTCTTCCTGCTGGAAATGCAGCTCAGCCTGCCGGTGCATCCGATCCAGTACGGTTTGGTCGGACTCGCGCTCGGCATGTTCTTCCTGTTGCTGATTTCGTTTGCGGAGCAGCTCGGCTTTGCGCTGGCATACGCCATCGCGGCGTTTGCCTGCATCAGCTTGATCAGCTTCTATCTGATGGCGGTACTGAAGGCAAAGAATCGCGCGCTCGGTTTTGCACTCTTGCTGGCGGCGCTTTACGGCGCGCTGTACGCGATTCTGCAGCTGGAGGATGTCGCGCTGCTGATCGGTGCCTGCTTGCTGTTCGTGCTGCTCGCGGTGGTGATGGCGCTGACCCGCAACGTCGACTGGTATGGCTGGCGAGCGCCACCGACCTTGGACAACGCCTCATAAGATCGCGCGCTTGTTCGCCACCCGGATGTTGGTCAGTCCGGGTGGCAATTTTGCACGGTTGCCAATTGATCCAGCGCAAAAGCCCTACGATAGCTGTGCCTACAATGGCGCCACATTCTGCTTGCCGCGAGCGTTTCTCATGGCTGCCTTGTTGCCTCCGCTGAAATGGACCCGACTCTATTCGGTTGGTCACCCGGC
>CAMLKQ010000169.1 GCA_946480585.1 uncultured Kangiella sp. | reverse complement strand
AGGTTACGAACGCTTTGATCAGCTCGCTTATCTGCTCGCCGATCTCGACGAACCAGATGTGGTGGTGCTGCATTTGCCGCGCGATGAACCAGGCCAGCTTGTCTTGCTGCTGGCAGCGTTCGCCGATGCCCGGATCAACCTGCAATCGCTGCACTCGTCGCGCGATCAGCGCGGCGAGCTGCATTTCCGGCTGGGGCTGGATCGCCCTGCTGAGGCACCAGCGGTTGCCGCCGTGCTGCAGCGCTTGCAGGACGCCGGCACCGCGCGCGTGATCGCAAGCCGCTAACGGCCGAACCGCAGCGAGTAAAACAGATCGAGTGCATTGTCGGTGCCGGAGCGCGCTTCCAGACTGAGGCTGCGCGACAGCGCCCACGAGATCAGCATCACGCTCTCACCAGTGCCAAGCACCTGTTCAAAGCCGATGGTGAATTTGCTGGCAAAGGTTTTCGCGATGCTGGCGATCTCAGTCGCATTGGCGGCAGTGCCGGCGTTGCTGTAATCGAGCAAACGGCTGCGCGAGCCCATGCGGCCTCCACCGAGATTGCCGGTGCGCAAACCGACCGTGATGCCCAGCTGTTGCTGGATGCGCGACAAGGTACCGCCGCCACTGTCACCGAGCAGCGCCAGCCCTGCGGTCATCAGCACGCCCGGATCGCCGGGCCCTACTTCATTGAGCCCTTTGCCGAGCACCAGCCACGACAGTTTTTCCGCTTCCGGCAGATCGGGTTCCGACACCAGTTGCACGCGTGGCTGCAACACCGTGCCGGTGACCGCGACACCGGCCGGCACCGGTTGATTGCGCCGCATCGCCAGCACGTCCAGACCGGGGTTGTCGATCAGGCCGGCAAAATTGAGTCGGCCGCGCTCGATGGCAAGGCGCTGCCCGTACGCATCGAACATGCCGTCAACGGTTTCAATGGTGCCGTTGGCGCGCAGCGGATTGCCCGGCACGGCGCTGAAGCGCAGCTTACCGATCAACCGCGCATCGAGCCCGGAACCGGAGAAATAAAACCGCTCACCGAGGTCGGCATCGAGCGCAACACTGATTGGCGCCGATCGTTCACGCGGTGTCTGACCGACAATCACGACATCGTCGGACAGTGACGGTCGACCGATATCCGCCAGCGCCAGCGCGCCACCATCGGCGCGCAGACTGCCGGTGATGCTGGCGGCGCGGTTGCTGTAATGCGCTTGCGCCGTACCGGACAAGCGCATCCACTGATTTGGCAGCTGCAACACACCGAGTCGCTCGAGCTGCAATTGCACATCGGCGCGTTGGCTGAACCAGTCCCATTGGCCACTGCCGGTGAGTCCGCCCGCGCTGATCCGCGCCAGTTCCGCCCGTGGCGCCGCCTGCGTGCTGCCGTCACGGAACTGCAACTGCTGCAACACCGCTTGCTGTTGCTGCAACTGGATTTGCATGCGGCCATCGAGCAATTGCAGACCGGTGCCGAGTGACGCGAATTGCAGCTGTTCGCCAACGACAGTGCCGGACAATATCGGCAGATTGGCCGTACCACCGACGTTGACATCGGCCTGCACCCGGCCAGCGGTGACAAAACTCGGCGACAGCAGCGGCCCAAGCCAGGCAATGTCCGGCAACTCCGCCAACAACACGCCGCCGATCGGTGCACTGGTGTCGAGTGCCTGCAACGCAACGGTGGGATAGGTCAGCGCCGCTTGCACGCTACCAAGCCGATCGCCATTCGCCACCGCGGTCAGCACAAAGTTGTTCTGGTCGCGATAAAGCAGCGCTTGCAGTTGCTGCAAACCAAGAGCGATCTCGCTGCCATTGCGCCAGCGCAGATCGCCGCGCTGACGAAACAGCTGGATGCTGCCGGTCAGCTCCGGCGTCGCCAGCACATTCCATTCACCATCGAGTTGCAGATCGCTGTACTGCATCGACTCCGGCAACCATGGCTGAATCGGCCAGTCACGCAAACGGCCACGGCTTTGCCAACGGCCTTTGCGGTGTTCGAGCAGATCCAGCTGCAATTGGCCGCTGCCGGCGGCAAACGTCGCCGGACCAAATCGCTGTTGCTGCCGATCCCATTGCAGCGGCGCTGGCGCGCTCAGTTCCAGCGGCCAAGTGCCGGGCCACGACAAGGCCGTCAACTCGCCTTGCCACTGCGCACCCGCTACTTGCCAACCGCCTTGCACTTGCAAGCGCGCTTGTTCGCCGGCTTGCTCGGTTGTCAGCGTCAGTTGATGGCGGGCGCCACTGCCCTGCACCAGCAGTTCGGTATCGACAATCAGCTTTTCGCCGGCGTGCGTCAGCGCGCCCAGTTGCAAGGCGACATCCATGGGTGCCTGCGGCACGCTGCTGAATTGACCATCGCCGTGCAGCGCCGTGATCTGCCAGTCGCCACTTTGCAGTTGCGGCACATGCACACTCACGCTGCCGCCCGGTTGTTGCCAGCCGCCCCGCAGCTGCGCCGACACCGAGCCATTGCCGTGCAGAAACGGCAGTTGCAGATCGCGCGCCTGGAAGGCCAGCTCCAGCACATCGTCGGGCTGGCCGAACGCGCCATTGAGCGTCAGTTGGTTGTTGCCGAGACGCAGCGCCGCAACGGCCGCGATCCGTTCGTTCGGCAGCCAGTTCAGTTCGCCTTCGCCGGTAAGGGCTTGGCCAGCGAAGCGGCTGTCGTGCAGCGCGTACGTGACGCGCGCCTGCAAGGCCGGCGCGAGCGCACCGTCGGCGTTCAGCGTGCTGTTCAGCACAGTTTCCGGCAGCTGGATCAGACGATGCAATTGCAACTTGCGGGCATTGGCTTGCACCACAAACCGCTGCGCATCAACACGCGACAACTCGCCGTGCAGATCCAGCTGACCGGCTTTGCCGCGCAGCGTGGCGCGGTTGACGATCAGCCGCTGGGCATCGAGTTCGGCCGTGGCGTCCAGCCGCAGCTCGCGGTTGTGAACATTCAGCTGAAACGTTTGCCGGTCGGCGCCCAGCTGCGCGTTCACATCACCGGCCAGCTGTATCGGCTGGATTCGGCTGTGCACGCTGGACAGATTGAGATCCTGCAAACGTAAGCGCAAATCGAGTTGTGTCGGTGCTTGCCACTGCCAGCGTAGCGTGCCTTCGGCGGCACAACTCGGCTTGCCGTCGCTCGCCACCTGAAGCACCAGCGGCTCGGCCTGCAAGGCCTCGGCGTCGAAGGTGAACGGCGTGGACAAGGTGCTGATCGGCATGCGCTGCCGATCCCACGGTCCGGCGAGCTCGTTTTGCAGTTGCAACTCGCCGTGGCCGGCTCGCGTGCCCTTCATGCCGCCGCGCATCTGGCCGGTCAGTGCCGTCACCGGTGCGTTGGCAATAAACTCGGCGAGATTCAACCGGGTCAGTTGCAGTTGCCATTGTTCGACCGGTTGCGCTTGCCATGGCGTGATCAGCGCTTGCAACGTCGCCTGCTGCTCGCCGTGCCGCAGCTGCGCGTCGGTGCGCATTGCCAGCAGCGAATCGTTCGCTTGCAGCTGCAGCTCCGCCAAGCCGGTCGCGGTGGCGATGCGGGCATCACCGCTCAGCTGCAAGGCAAACGGCGCATGGCCGTTGAGAGCAATTTGAAGCTTGCCATCATGATCACCGTGACGTGCGCTGAGCATCGCCTGATGCTGGACGCCATCACTGCTGGCGTTAGCGTGCAGATGTTCGAGCAGCATGCGGCCGGCATCGGAAAAATCGGCGGCTTGATGGCGCTGCAAGCGCAGCACCTGCAGTGCATCGAGTTGCAGTGACAACGGCAAGGTCAGGTGGTCTGGCGCCGCTGACGGCGACGAATCGGCATCGCTTGCGATCGCGACAGTGGCGATCTGCAGCCGGTGGATATGAACATGGCGCCGCCAGAGCGCCGACAACGTCCAATCCAGTTCAATTTGACTGAGCTTCAGATGGCTGCCATCGGCGTGCCAATGTAGCTCTTCGATCCGCAGCGGGCCGGCCAAGGTGCCGTGCACACCGCTTACCTGCAAACGCTCATCCAACTGGCTTTGCAACCACGTCAGCGCCAGCGCGGCACCGCGTTCGCTGTGCAGCAACCACGCCAGCGTGCCGCCGCCGGCCAGCACCAGCAGCAGCAGGGACAACAACAGCCAATGTCGCCAGGTTCGGATTCGCATCAGAACGGCACCGCGATCATGAAGTGGAAGCGAATGTCGGAGTCAAGTTCGCCGCGGGCAAAATCAAACGCCAGTGGCCCGGCCGGTGTTTGCCAGCGCGCACCGAGACCATAGCCAAACAAGGGCGACAGATCGCCCATCGAATCCTTGGCATCGCCGGCGTCGACAAACAGCGCCGCGCCCCAGTCGTCGTTGAACCAATAGGTCAGTTCGGCACTGGCAACGACCAAGCGTTTGGCGCCGACGATGGCCCCGTCGAGTTCGCGGCCAATGCTGAGGTAATCGTAACCACGGACGGTCTGGGAACCGCCGGTACGGAACAGATAACTCTGCGGCACCGCGTCGCTGTAAAACGTGAACGTGGCGCCAATGTCGGCGCGCAAACCGAGCACCCAGTCCGGCGTCAGCGAGTGAAAGTATTCGCCGTGCAGCAAGGTGTAACCAAAGCTGGCATCGGAAGCGAGCTCTTCGGTCGCCGCGGCAAGATCCACCGACAGCACAGTGCCGGCACGCGGCTTGCGGATGTCATCCACCCGTCGCCATGTCCACTGCAAACCCGGCACCAGCGCCTGATAGCGAACATCGTCCTGCTCGGCCGCCTGTTCGTCCGAGCGCTCCAGCGTCAGGCTGTAACGCGTTTCGAACGCAAGCCCGGGCGCCACCCGCTCAACCCGCAGCGCACGCCGATCGACGGTCAGGTTTTCAAACTCGGCGCGCTCATACAGCAGCGCCATGCCGTCCTGATAGCCGCTTTCGCTGCGCGGGAAAAACAAATCGGTGAAATACTGCTGACGCTCCCGCTCCAACCGGAAACCGGTGCCGAAATCCCAGGCCTGACCAAACAGGTCCGGAAAACCGTAATAACCCAGAATGCGTTCACCGGTGTTGGAGCTGGCACCAATACCAAAGGAAACGTTGTGCGGTGAGCGCTCCTGCACATGCAAATGTACCGGCGCGATAACCTCGGTCTGTTCCGGCTGCTCAGGTGTCGCGACGGGGTCAACGATGAGCTGCACCGACTCAAAATACGGCGTCGCCTGTAATGCCTGCTGCACCGACAGCAAATCGCTGCGCCGGTACACCTCACCGGCTTGCAATGCGCTGCTGTACCGCCGGACCAACGCATCGGAATAGCGCGACAGACCCGTAATGGTCAGCGGCCCGTAGCGATGCAGAGGACCGATCATGACCTGCACCTGCAACTGCGCCAGCTGCGCCACCGGATCGACGCGCGCTTCACTGTGCTGAAGCTGCGCGGCCGGATACGCGTCTTCATCCAGATCGCGCAGCAACTCTTGTTTTGCTTTGTCCCAGTC
>CAMLKQ010000168.1 GCA_946480585.1 uncultured Kangiella sp. | reverse complement strand
TTCAAATTGCCGATCATTACCTTCATCGACACTCCCGGTGCCTACCCGGGTGTTGGTGCCGAAGAGCGCGGCCAATCGGAAGCGATTGCCCGCAACCTGAAAGTGATGTCGGAACTGAAAGTGCCGGTTGTCTGCACCGTGATCGGTGAAGGCGGTTCCGGTGGCGCGCTCGCCATCGGCGTCGGTGACCGGGTCAACATGCTGCAGTATTCGACCTACTCGGTGATTTCGCCGGAAGGTTGCGCCTCCATTCTGTGGCGCAGCGCTGAAAAAGCGCCGGAAGCCGCCGCCGCCATGGGTATCACCGCCAAGCGCTTGAAAGAACTGAAGCTGATCGACAGCATCATCGAAGAGCCGCTCGGTGGCGCTCACCGCGAGCCGCGCAAAATGGCGCAAACGCTCGCGGAACAGTTGCTCGCCGATCTCGCCGAGCTCGACAAGCTCAGCGAAGAGCAATTGCTCAGCCAGCGCTACCAGCGCCTGATGGGCTTCGGTGTGTTTGCCGAGGCGTAATTGCCCCGCCACCGCGAGCGCCTGTCATGACCACACACGCCCCGGCTGAAGCATTCGCCTCAGCGCTCGGGGCGTTGTTGTTTCCCGCCGTCGAAAAAAATCTGCCGCTGCCAACCTTGGTCGTCGCCTACAGCGGCGGCCGCGATTCCACCGTGCTGCTGCATCTGGCGTTTGCTTTTGCCCAGAAGCATCAGCTCGGTTTGCGCGCCATTCACGTCAACCATCAATTGCAGACCGCTGCCGAGGCGTTCGTCCGGCACTGCCAGCGCGAATGCACAACGCTGGCGATACCGCTCGACGTTGTGACGCTTGATGTTGCCCGCACCGACAAAGGCTTGGAGGCCGATGCCCGCGAGGCACGTTACGCGGCGTTTGCCACGCGCCTGCACGCAAACGACATTTTGCTGCTCGGCCAACATGCCGACGATCAGCTCGAAACCCTGCTGCTGCAATTGCTGCGTGGCGCCGGTCCGCTCGGGCTCGCCTGCATGCCGGCCTCGGCGCCATTTGCGGCGGCTCAGTTGTGCCGGCCGTTGTTGTCGGTGCGGCGCGAGGCGCTGGCAGCGCTGGCGTTTGCGCGCGGCTGGCGCTGGATTGATGATCCGAGCAATGACGATCATTCGCTGGCGCGCAACCGGCTGCGCGGCGAGCTGATGCCGGTGCTGCTGCGCCAGCGCGACGGCGCCGCCGAGGTCTTGTTGCGTGCAGTGCAATGGCAGTCGGAAACGGTCGGCTTGCTGGCCGATCTTGCCGCGATCGATCTGGCACATGTGGAGACAGAAGGCGGCTTGCTGCAACGTACGCGTTTGCTGGCCTTGTCGGCGCCGCGGCAGGCCAATCTGCTGCGCCACTGGCTGTTGAAACAGGGCTGCAAACTGCCCAATGCCGACAAGCTGCAAGAATTTTTGCGCCAGCTCGCAGCGGTGTCGGACAAGGTGACGATGCAATGGGCCGAACATGCGCTGCGGGTCTATGGCGATGCCGTGTTGCTGACGCCAGCGTGGCCGGCAGCAATCGAGCAAGTGATCGATTGGCCCACGGCGCAGGATGCGTCAGCACCCGTGTCATCATTGGTTCTGCCACACGCGCTTGGCGCTTTGGGTTGGCAAACAGTTGCACCGGCATTGTCGGATGCTTCACCGGCACTGATGCTGCGCGCGCCGCGAGCGGACGAAACCGTCAGCGTACGCTGGCAGACTCCGGGGCTGCGGCTGGCATTGCCGGGGCGTCAGGGTCGGCGTGAACTGAAAGATGTGTTTCAGGAAGCGCGCATTCCGGCTTGGTTGCGGCCGCTGTGGCCGAAGCTGTTCTACAACGACACGCTGGTGGCCTTGCCCGGAGTTCTGGTCACCACTGACGGCCAACCGACGACATCTGAAGCGAGTGGGCTGTTGCAGGTTGAGGGGCCGCTGTTTTCGCTGGCCGCTGCGCTACGTGCTGCGCGTACAGCAGATCCTGAACAGGGAAACTGATTCGAAGCGTGTCAGCTCGCTTTTGACGTCGGTGCAAATGTCAGGACAGTGCGGCGGCAAACGCCGGATGCGATTGTCGTAGCAAGCCACTGGCCTGATCGGCCGGCATCGGCGCGCCGAACAGATAGCCCTGCCCAAACTCGACACCCAGTTCGCGCAGCAATTTGAGCTGGGCGCCGGTTTCAATGCCTTCCGCCACCAAGGTCAGCCCCAGGTTTTTCGCCAGCGTGCGGACGCCGCTGAGCAGCTGCAGGCTTTTCTCGCTGCTGGCGATCTGCTGCAGGAAGGTGCGGTCGATCTTGATGGTGTCGAGCGGGAACTGGTGCAGATAGTTCAGCGACGAATAGCCGGTGCCGAAATCGTCCAGCAGAATCTGGATCTCCATGGTTTGCAGCTGCTGCAGGAAACGCTGCGCCATGTCGAAATGCTGAATCAGCAAGCTCTCGGTGATTTCCAGTTTCAGCGCCTGTGGTGGCAAGGCGCTGCTCGCCAGAATGCTTTCGATTTGTGCCAGAAAATCACGCTGGGTCAGCTGCCGGCCGGACAGATTGACGCTGACCGCCAGATTCGGGTGGCCTTGCTCGCGCCAGCGGTGCACCTGCGCGGTGGCATCGCGCAGCACCCGCATGCCAAGCTCGTTGATGAGCCCGGTTTCTTCGGCGAGCGGTATGAACGTGGCCGGTGAAATCAGGCCGAGGTGCGGGTGCTGCCAACGCGCCAAGGCCTCGAAGCTGGCGATCTGCTGGCTGCGCAAATCGTAAATGGGTTGGTAGTAAACGATGATCTGGCCGCTGTCAACCGCATGACGCAAATCATTCTCCAGCTTCAGTCGGTTCAGCGCGTTCTGGTGCAGACTTTGATCAAAGAAGCAGTAGCGCGCCTTGCCCTGTGCCTTGGCTTCGTACATGGCGGCGTCGGCGTCGCGGATGACGGCATCGGCATCCTTGTAGCCGAGCAAGCTGGTGGTGATGCCGATACTGGTCGTGGTGTAGAGATTCTGGCCATTGAGCACATACACCGCCGAGACGCTGGCGAGAATGCGGCGAGCGATGATCTCGATGTCGGCAGTCTTGTCGATGTCATCCAGCAGCACGCAGAACTCGTCGCCACCGAGTCGTGCCACGGTGTCGCCGGTGCGAACGCTTTGTTGCAGTCGCTTGGCGACTTCACAGAGCAGCAAGTCGCCTTGCAGATGGCCGAGGCTGTCGTTGATGACCTTGAACCGGTCGAGATCGAGAAACAGCAGCGCGTAGCGCAGCGATTTGCGTCGCTGGTTGCGCTGGATGGTATTGCTGAGCCGCTCGCGCAGCAGGGCCCGGTTCGGCAAACCGGTCAGCACATCGTGGTGCGCGTCATGGGCCAGCTGTTCGTTGATGAGCCGGCGCTGCTCCAGCAATTGCTCCAGCTCCTCGTTCGCGCCAGCGAGCGCGCGGGTGCGTTCGGCAATGCGCTGTTCGAGTTCGTCGTTGATGGTTTTCAGTTCGAGGTGGGCGCGGCGCAGCGAGTCGGCATCCTGCCGGCGTTGCAAGGCCGTTGCCACGTGCGAGGCGACGAATTCCAGCAACGCGGCATCCTCAACCGAGAACCGACCGTCCGGTTGGTGGCTTTGGATCACAATCGCACCAGCCACTTTGCCGTTCATGTGCAGTGGCACACCGAGCCAGGCCGATGGCGCGGTGTCGCCCGCATACGGGTTGCCTTGCCGTTGCTGCAGATCCTCTTGGTTCAGCAGCAGGGTCAGGCCGGTGCGCAGCACCTCGGCGGTGAATAGCGGTGAGCGGTCCAGCTCGGCGCGTGGCAGCGCGATGATGCCGGGATTTTTCAGATACTTGTCGACCAGATAAGGCAGGCTCAGTTCGCCTTTGTCTTCGTCATACAGTGCGATGAAAAAATCGCGGGCGTCGATCAGTCGGTTGACGATGGCGTGCACCGAGGCATAGAACTCGTCCAGCGCCGTCGCAGTCTGGCTTTGCTCGGCAATGTCGTAGCAGGCTTCGCGCACGTGTTCGCTGCGCTCGCGCTCGGCAATCTGCAGCTGCAGCGCATCCAGCGTTTCTTTCAGCTGATGGGTGCGAGCTTCCACTTTCGCTTCCAGCTCGCGGTGCGCTTCGGCCAATTTTTCATCGGCTTGCTTGCGCTCCACTGCCGTCGCGATATGGCGCGAGATGTACATCAGCAGTTTGCGATCGCTTTGCCGGAATCGGCGATTGCGATCATAGCTTTGCACCACCATGGCGCCGAGCGTGCGGTTGCCGGCGACCAGCGGGCAGCCGAGCCACTCGATGCAGTCGGCACCAGCGTGGCCGATCTCGCCGGACTGGTGCATCGCTTCAATCTGCTCCTCGTCAACGAATACCGGCTTGCCGGTGCGCAGCACATAACCGGTCAGGGTGCCTTTCAGTTGCGAGGTCGGGATGTTCTGCAGCGCGTCCAATGACAAATCGTCGACGGTGTCGACGAAATAGGCCATCGAGAACGATTCCGCATTGGCGTCATAGAGCGCGATGAAGAAGTTTTCGGCATACATCAGTTCGCGCATGACCTGATGCAAGGCATGGAAAAACTCCGCCATCGGAATATCGGCGGCGGTGATGTCAGCGATGCGATAGAGCGCCGCCTGCAACTGCGCCGAATAGCGGCGTCGGTTGGCGACCCGCTCCAGCCGCGTGATGCGTTCACGGGCTGTGGTGAGCTCGCGGCGTACTCGCTCCAGTTCGGACAGCTCGGTCATGGCAAGGCGTAACACTGGCAGGGACAGACCAAGTGTAGTCGGTCCCGGCACGCTGGTACGGACTCGGCCGGACCGCTGGTCGGCTCAGGGGGCCGCTGGTTGGAAGAATTGCAGGATCTCGTCGCGCTGGCGCATGCCGTCCTCGTAGCCGAGCGCAATGAGCTCCTTGGTGTAACCGGCCTCGAACAGCAGATAGGACAGAATGGTTGAGCCGGAGCGGCCGCTGATGCCAATCCGGCGGAAGAAGAAGCGGGCGGTGCGCGGCAGCTCGCGAGCATAGCGACCGGACAGTTCGGACAGGTCGCGGCTGGGCGCGATCACCAGCGTTTCGACCGGCTGCAGGTTGATGCCGTTGGCGGCGCGGACATCGGCCGGGATTTTCGACAAGGTGTTGTTGATGCGCTGCAGGCGCTCCATGTCGCTGTCGAGCGAATCGATGAACACGCTGTCGAGCACGTGACCGGCAATTTCGGCGAGCGTTGGATAGTTCTTGGCAACGACCCGGCCACCGGTGTTCTCGTTGCGGACCGGATCGACCCCGACGATCATCACTTTGCGGGCACCGAGATGCAGTGCCGGGCTGATCGGGGCCAGAAAGCGCACCGAGCCGTCGCCGAAGTATTCGCGGTTGATTTTCACCGCCGGGAACACCAACGGAATTGCGCTTGACGCCATCAGGTGCTGCAACTGCAGCCGGGTGCGGGCGCCAGCCCGGCGGTAGCG
>CAMLKQ010000167.1 GCA_946480585.1 uncultured Kangiella sp. | reverse complement strand
GTCAACAAGATGCCATCAAAACACTCGCCGTCGGCACACAGCTCGGGTGTCGTTAGCTTATCCAGCTGTTCATGAGCGACCCGATCACAAACGCCTTTGCAGCCCGAATTGTTGTCACGCCACAGCACATTGACGCCGACGCGTTGCAAGACATCGAGAATGTTTTCCTGCGCCGATGCCTGATCCTGGCTGTAACGCTCGCGGCCCAAGGCACTGAACATGCAACGCACGGAAATCGCGGTCGTGGTGCCGCAAGACACCACATTCGAAAAGCTGTAAACCGGCAGCTGCGCCAGTTCGGGATTGGTGCGACGGCTGTAACCGTTCAGGGAAAAATTGGCCGCCCTCGCGGTTTCTCCGACCACCAGCACCACCAGTCGTTGCCGGGACGGATTGGCGGCGTACATGACACGATGGGCATCTTCGGCAATCGGCTGGATCGTGCCCGGCTGCACAGGCGTTTCCGTGACATAGCGAATGGCCGCGTACAACGGATACACCGGATTCATCTGCATCCGCAACTCTTTGTGCTCGCGTCCGATCAAGGAAAAATCACGGTAGTGACTGGCGAGCGCCGCGGCAATGACCAACACGCTGACGACAACCGACAACAAGCGACTGAACACCTGTCGTCGCCACGAACCGTAATCGATGCGCAACCGCCACAGGATCACCGACGGCAACAGCCACAGCAAGGCGAGGTACTGCAGCAGACTGGCACTAAACAGCTCAGTCGCCTCCGCCGGATCGGTCTCCGCGACGTTTTGTATCATCGACTTGTCAATCACACTGCCGTAGCTGTCCATGAAGTACGCCGCGATTGCGCTGATGAGCAGCAACAAGCTCAACGCCGGCTTGAACAATGGCCGGATTGCAAATGGCGCGATCAGCAAATGAATCAGCGCCAGCAACAACGCCGCTTCAGCAAGCAGAAAGCCGAGGCTGCCCGCGCTGGCCGGCATCACCTGCAAAACAGAGCGCCACAGCGACAGATTGGCGAGACTGGCGACAAAGACGGCGGACAGCACCGCAACAAGCGTGACGGGAACCGCAGGCGTTAATGACGCCCGCTGGCGATGATGACGTCGCACCAAGCCAGAACTGACCGCCTGCTCCATTCCTCACACTCAGGTTGACTTGCCCTGAGTTGAGCCTACGGCGTCAAGCTTGGTGTTTTCTTAAGCTCTTCCGGGTGACAAAGGCTGCGAAAGGATGTACGGGTCAGCCTTTCGTTGCTTGGCGTTCACGCGCCCGCACGATGCCCTGCCAGGAGCGCTCGTCCTTGATGAGGATCTCGCGCAGATCTTCCGGAATCGGCATTTCCGCAAAGGCACTGACGTCAGCGCCGCCGCTGTTGCCAACCGGCACCTTACCGAGCAGCGAACCGACAAAGCCGCCGATGATGCGAATCAATTGGCCGGTGATTTCCCAGAGATCGCGCCGCTGCCAGCCGACTTTCAGAAACCAGACATGGCTGCGGGTGTGCGGCAGAGCATGATGCTGACCAAGGATGTGAGCGCGCTCCAGCAAGCGATAGGCTTCGCGCCAATCCTGACGGCCATAGGCGGCCTGTGCGGCCAGCATTTCCTGTTCAAACGCGGTACGCAACTGCGGATGCATCATGACAACCAGCTCTGCCCAGCTTGCTCGCGCACCAGCGCGGCAAGAAAACGAATGTGCGCAGCATTATCATTCAATGCCGGCACATAACTGGCCCGCTCTCCACCGGCCTCGACGAAATCATGAGCGGCCCGCTCGGCGATTTCTTCCAAGGTTTCCAGACAATCGGCCGAGAATCCGGGGCAAATCAAATCCACCGATTTGAGACCGGCTTTGGCTTGTTCGGCGAGCCATTGATCGACATAAGGTTGCAACCACGGCTCGCGACCAAAACGCGATTGATAGCAGTGTTGCCATTGGCTGTCTTTGAGGCCCAGCTCGGCAGCCAACAATTGCGTGGTGCGTTCAGATTGCGCCGCATACGGGTCACCCAAGCGAACAAAACGTTGCGGCAGGCCGTGATAGGAAAACACCAACTTCTCGGCCTGGCCATGCTGCTGCCAGTGCGAGCGGACGCTGTCGGCGAGCGCCGCGATGTAGCCCGGATGATCGTGATAATCCTTGATCATGCGCAGCTCGGGCAGATGCCGGCATGGCGCCAGCGCATCGGCGACGCGGTCAAACACCGAACCGGTGGTGGCGCCGGAAAATTGCGGGTACATCGGCAACACCATGACTCGACTGACACCGGCCTGGCGCAGCTCCAGCAAACCCGCTTTCAATGACGGATTGCCGTAGGTCATGCCGAGCGCCACCGGAATGTCGCAGCCCAGCTGGTTTTTCAGTTCGGCTTTCAACGCCGCGACCTGACGCAAACTGATCGCGCGCAGCGGTGAATCGTCCTGCCAGACCGACGCGTAGGCTTTTGCGACTTTCCCCGGTCGTATGTTCAGGATGACGCCGTTCAGGATGAACCACCACAGCCAGCGCGGCGCATCGACCACCCGACGGTCAGACAGGAACTCTTTCAGGTAGCGCCGCACCGCGCTGCGGGTCGGCGCATCCGGTGAGCCGAGATTGACCAGCAAAAGACCAAAAGGCGCCGAAGTGGCGCCTTTTGTTTGCGGGGCTGCAACCACTGGGGTTGCGGGGTAAGTCGGTTGACTCACTTGGCCTCCAACGCCTCGAAAATATGATCACGCACTTGTTCCATCGGGCCGACACCTTCGACGCGAATATAGCTCGGTGCGCCCATATCACCTTCTTCGGACCAATTACGGTAGTAATCGATCAGCGGTTTGGTCTGGGTGTGATAAACCTCGAGGCGCTTGCGCACGGTCGCTTCTTTGTCGTCGTCGCGCTGCATCAGCGGCTCGCCGGTAACGTCGTCTTTGTCGGCGACTTTCGGCGGGTTGTATTCGATGTGGTAGACACGGCCCGACGCTGCGTGCACGCGACGACCGGACAGGCGCTTGACGATCTCTTCGTCTTCAACGACGAATTCGACCACGTGATCGACATCGATGCCGTTGCTGCGCATCGCATCAGCCTGTGGAATGGTGCGCGGGAAACCGTCGAGCAGGTAACCGTTCTTGCAATCGGCCTGACTCAGGCGCTCTTTGACCATCGCGATGATGAGTTCATCGGTGACCAGCTGGCCGGCATCCATGATGGCCTTGGCCTTGAGGCCAAGCTCGGTGCCCGCCTTGACCGCGGCGCGCAGCATGTCACCGGTCGAGATCTGTGGAATGCCGTAGCGATCCTTGATGTACTGCGCTTGCGTTCCCTTGCCCGCACCCGGGGCGCCCAACAGAATGATACGCATCAATGGCTCCAGCGCCCTGACCAGTCCAGGGCATGAAAAAACAGCAGGCCGCACTCGGCGGCCGATCGGCGCGCACTTTAACCGGCCAAGGCCCGGACGGGCAAGTAAAAATCGGTGCTAAGCCTCTAATCCGGCACGCTTTTTTCGGAAAATTCGGGCAAGTGCAAATTACTTGCGGACATCATCGCTGGCGCCCGACATCAGCCGCGCCATCCGGTCCAGTTCTTCCGAATGTTGACCGACATCAGCGTACAGCTGCAGCGCCGCCTCCTCGCTGATGCCGAGCGTCGCCAAGGCATCGGCCGGCAGCGTGGTGTCGGTGGTATCGCCAATGCCGTCGCGCGCCAACAGCGCGTTGGCGAGCCGGACCAGCTGGACATACACCGGCGCACTGCCCTTGTAGTCGTCATCGTGGTGATGGGCGGTGACCTCAATCACCTCGTCCGGCATCTTCCAGTGCTGCATCAGCCAGCTGCCCAGATTGGCGTGGCCGAGACTGACCAGCTTCTGCGAACTGCCGACGCAGAGAATGCGCCGCTCAATGGCCGGCAGACCACAACCGGGGTTGGCCAGGCACATCTTGTTGAGCAGGAAGTATTCAGGCTGGAACAAATGGCCGAGCAGCAGCACACCGAAGTTGTGCAGCAGACCGCACAGGTAGGCAGTGCCGGGCTTGACCCCGAGCGAACGCGGCAGCACCCGGGTCAGCCCCTGCACGACCGCCGCGTTGTAAACGGCATGGCGCCAGAACTGGTCAAGCCCAAGCGGGCCGTCAGCCGCCAGCTTGAACACCTTGCCGGCAGCGATGCCGAGCGCAAGGTTGCTGACGATGTCGAAGCCGAGCACACGGGTGATCGCGGTTTGGATGGAGTCAACATTGCCGCGGTAGCCAAAGAACGACGATCGGGCGTAGCGGATGACCTGCGCCGCGATGCTGGGGTCCATTTCGACCAATTCGGACAAATCCTTGGCGGTCGAATCCGGGTCGCTGACCAACTGCAGGATTTGGGTGGCGACCGCCGGAATGGCCGGCAGCCGGTATACCTGCTCCAGCTTTTTCTGGACTTCGGCATCGGTCGGCAAATTCAGCCGGGCGATCTGGGCGCCGAATTCGGCCCCCTCCATGCCGCAGGGCGGCGGTGCCACCGGCACCACGGCCGAGATGGAGGTCTTGACGGCGCGACTGCACAGAAAGCCATACGACTGGCCACTGACCGACAGCAAGGCGGTATGGGCGCCTGCCTCGAACCAGATCCGGTCATGCCGGAGCAATGCTTCTTCGATGACGGCTTTCAGCCCATAAGGCTCCGGCACCGGCGGGTGCGAGCCCGGCTCGCAATCGGAGAAACGCCGATCGGCTTCTGCGGCCGTCACCGGCTGCACAGCCCGACCGAGCGCTTTGCCGGCCCGCTCCAAGTCCAGCACGCTATTGAGCGGAATGATGGCCATCAACATCTGGACGCCGTCGCTCAGCAACACCGCACGGGCAAACTGCGCCGGCGGCGCCTGACAGCTCGCCGCAGCCTCTTCCAGCGTGTCCGTACGCGGGTGGATATGCTCCTGGAAGCCAACGCCGTTGGCAGTCAAAAAGCGACGCAAAGTGGTGGCGATTGCCATGGTTCTGAACCAGCTCCAAACCAGCACCAGTGTTCCTGCCGGAAAGCATAGCCGACAACCTCGCACCCCATGACGATCTTTGCGCAGAATTTCCGCTATCACATCACCGAAACAACGACGCCCCGCAAAGCGGGGCGTCAGGTGTTACGGCAAGAGCCAACGGCAAGCGATTAATTCGCCAGCAAATTCAGCAGCAACCGGTTCAGGCGGGCGCTGTACGTGCCCGGATCGTCCAGCTGACCGCTTTCTGCCAAGCGGGCCTGATCAAACATCAGCTCCAGCAGATCGGCAAAGCGCGCTTCGTCGGCTTCGCGATCCAGCCGCTGCATCAGCGGATGGCTTGGATTGATCTCGAAGATCGGCTTCATCACCGGCACGTCCTGACCGCTTTGCTTCAGCAAGCGGGCGATGTGTGAGCCCATGTCCTGCTTGTCACCGACCACACAAGCGGGTGAGTCGGTCAGTCGTGAGGTGACCCGCACGTCCTTGACCCGCTCACCGAGCAC
>CAMLKQ010000166.1 GCA_946480585.1 uncultured Kangiella sp. | reverse complement strand
GTGGTCTCGTTGATGCGATTGATTTCCTGCTGCAGCTGATTGATTTCTTGTTGCAGCGCGCGCCGCTCGGCACCGCCGTTGCTGCCGTTGGCGGCCTGGATCGACAGATCACGCATGCGCAGAATGTTGTTGGTGACTTCCTGCAAGGCGCCTTCCGCGGTTTGCAGCATGGAGATGCCGTCATTGGCATTGCGAGCGGCCTGGGTCAAACCACCGACCTGTGCTTTCAACCGATTACTGATTTGCAATCCGGCAGCGTCGTCCTTGGCGCTGTTGATTTTCAGGCCCGAGGACAGGCGCTGGAAGCGCACGCCCAGAGACTGACTGGATTGATACAGTTGCCGCTGCGCATTAAGCGACGCGACATTCGTGTTGAGTTGCACGCAGTGCACTCCCGCCGGGTGAGAAGGCCGACATAAGGCTCCCCTCCCATGATCAAGGGAGCCTCGTTGCGGTTTTCGGCGGGAAAAAACAGAACTTGAGACTTTTTTGATCGTGCAGTGCGACAAACGCGTTGGCGTGGCGAGGCGGCAATTTTTTGCCGCCTCCGCGCACTGTTGAAGGTCGGCCAGCACAGCCGACGCCGTAACGCCTGCTTAATCCAGCGCCGACAACGGCAACCGGGCGCTGCGCAGCTGCGGCGGCTGGCTTTCGTTGACCTCGGTCCAGGCCAGGACGAGCGTCGTGCCGTGAATGGCCAGCCGTGGAAACCCACTGCTGCGGGCCAGCGCCAGCGTGGTCAGATCCCGAATCGGCCCTGCGGTAAGCCGGCTCGAATCGGCAGCGCCGCCACGGCTGACTTTGCGCAGTCGCCAGACGGCCTGCTCACCACGCCGCTCCAGCCACGCGGCAATCGCGCTCTGGCCATCGGGCATGACGAGCGCCACCCGCCCGGTCGCCGCGCCGTCATCAAGCCGCAACGGCGAGCCAAACCGACCATCCGGCTCGGCGAAGGCCAGCTGCACCTGCGGCGTCTGCTCGGCGGCGGTATACCAGACCACGGCCACCTGCCCTTGCGCTTGCGCCAGCGCCGGGCCATTGACCGGGCAGCCCGGGATCTCCCAGCCATCGGCATGCACCAGGGCCGGCTCGCTCCAACGGCCATCGCGCCAGCGCAGGAACGCAATGTCGCGGATCTCCGCCTGGGTATGATCGCGATAAGTGAGCCACAGCTCGTGGCCGGCATCACGCGATGGCGGCCGCACGACAGCGCTGGTCTGGCAACAGGTGCAGGTGTCGCCATCAACGATCTGTTCGGTCATTTTTTTGCCGTGCCGATCAAAACGGGCGTGACGCAATTGCATGCGCTCGTGATGGCCGGCACTTTCCCGGCCGTCGAGCCACATCAGCGACAAAGTGTTGTCGGGCTCGGGCAACAGGCTGACGAAACCATGCTCGGTGCGGGTACCATCGTCATGCGGCGTGATCGGCGCCGACCAGCGCTTGCCGGCATCATGCGAGAACGCCAGCTGGATATCGTAGGCATAGCTGTCGGGTGCGGATTTGCGCAGCCAGTGCGCCACGAGTGTGCCATCAGGCAGCGCCACCAACGACGGAAAATCGGCCCAGTTCACGAACCAGTCATCGCCTTGCGCAATCCGCTGCGGCGCTGACCATTGCTGCGCTTCCAACAGCGCAAACCACAACGACGCGCGGCGAATCTCCGGGGTCGGCGTTTCCAGCTGCAGCCAACTCATCCAGACCCGCTTGCCGTCGCTGTGCAAAGACGGGTACTGGCTGCCGGGACCGGCGGCAATCGGTAACGCCTCCCATGTCGGCATCGCCGGCGCGCGCTCCTCGGCCTGCACACACGGCATCGCGGTCGCCAGCAACACGTTCGCCATGGCAGCGAGCACGCCGCATCGCCAGTGGCGCGCCGCCATGCATAGCGGATTCGACCGCAACATCCCCCGCCCTCATTTTTTTGGCTTACCGCACGCACCTTACTGTGCCAGCAGCTGACATGCCAGCCTCGGCCAGCACCGTGTCGGTGATGATGCGCGCGATCAGCTCAACGAAAAAGATTGCGGGCGGACGGCAGACAGTTAGGTGCTGGCGTCGATTACCGGATGCAAGGTCGCCGATGGCGCGACCGCAACCCGGTTGCGACCCTGTTCCTTGGCGCTGTACAGGCACTGATCGGCCGCACGGATCAAATCGGTCAGTGAGGCTTCATCGCGGTGCTGGACACAGCCGATGCTGACCGTCAGCCGATGTTCGTGCTGCGCCACCAACGCTGCCTGTTCAGCAACCGCCAAGCGAATGCGCTCCGCCAGCGCCGATGCCTGCGGCAGATCGGTTTCCGGCAGCAGCAACAAAAACTCCTCGCCGCCCCAGCGGGCGACAATGTCACCGACCCGACTGTTTTGCTTGAGCAGATTGGCGACAGTAGCCAATACCTGATCGCCGACATCGTGACCATAGCGATCATTCACCGGCTTGAAGTGGTCGATGTCGATCATCAACACACTGAGCGGCCGCTGCCGCCGTAGCACATTGCCCCAGACACCGGCCGCCTGCTCAAAGAATCCGCGCCGGTTCGGCAAACCGGTCAGGGCATCCTGTCGCGCCAGCTGCTCGGCTTCCTTGCGCGCCCGCTCGTGATGGCGCATGCGGTTGGCGAGCGCCAGCGCGAGCAACGTCGCTTCGAGCACCATGCCAATTTCAACGGCATGAAAACCGGCAGTGGTCGCCGGGACCCAGCCCCACACCGTCAGCGCGGTCACGATGGCACCGCCGGCACCTGCGGTGACCGCCAGCAGGTAATAGCGACCGGCGCTGCGGCCGTGACGAATGGTGACAATGCCGAGCAGCACCATGGTCAGCGCGAATGCAATGGCAAAGAAAAACGCCAGAAAAGCTGCAGGCACATGCTGATCGAATGCGATCAGCGCCAACATCAACGCCAGCGTCGACAGCACCCCGCCTTCGAGCACGGCTTTCAACCGGGGCGCATGTTGGCCGAGCGCCAGAAACGTGCAGGCAAACCACAGACCGCTACTGCCGTAGAGCACCATCAACAACAGAATGATGTAGCGCTGCAGCATCTCCTCGCCCGGCCAGAACAGGCTCAGACCATGACCGGTATAAGCCAGATTGAGCGCGATGAACGTCAGCAGGTAAATCGCATACTGCAAATGACTGCGCGTCCCCATGCCGCCGAACAGCAGCAGGTTGAACGCTGCCAACGCCAGCAGAAATCCGTACAGCCCGCCATAAAGATAGTGCCGGCCGCGATCGTCGCGCGTCTGTTGCAGCGGTGGCACCAACGACAGATCAAACAACAGCGGGTCCGCCGACTGCACCCGGATGAACAACTCCGTGCGCCCCGGCGAAACGATCATAGGCACGGCGTAACCGGCGCCCGGGATCAACGACTGCGTCGCGCGGCGTTCATCGCCGGCCGACCATTGCTGCACGGGTTGGCCGTCGTGCAGTTGGTAAATATCGATCTCGTCGAGCCAGCTGGCGCCAATCAATAAGCGCAGCGGTCGTGCGTCGGTATCCGGGTTTTGCAGCGGCAGATGAAACCAGGTCGGCGGCTCGCCAATGCCAAGACTGGGAGTGGCCCGGCGCAATGGCTGGAACGCCTGATTGGCCAAAGCGGCACGGACGGCATCCAGATTCAGCGGCGTATCCGGCTGTTCTTGCAGGTAATGGCTAAATTCGCCCAGCGGACCGCGCGGCAAGGCATCAAGCGACAAGGCTGGCGGCTCGGCGCACACCGGCATCACGAACGAGAGCAGCAGCGCGCACGCGGCCAGCCATCGCCGGCAAGAACGGTGAGTGCCTAACCGCGCTGGCCACCATGCACAGCCGGCTACCGACAACAAAACAGACGCAAAACCTTGCACGTGGCGGGCGGAGGCCATGAATACGACTCGGGAAACGACCGTTTGAACGGTAGTCGAGATTGACCGCCACGCCAAGCATGGCGGCGACAAATTTTGTTCAGCGCGCCTGCCGTGCGCGAAGCCAGTACCACACCATCAGTACAGCAATCGCTGCCAAAGGCAGCCACATCACCAACACCGGCAATCGCGCAAGCGCATGGCTGGCGACCGCCCAGGTCGCCAGGTACAAGGTAAAGAACAGCAGCACCAGTAACAGACTCAACACATGCAGCAAGCGCTGGGCCAGTCGATACTGACGCTCGGCGTTCTCCGCGGTAATGCGGACCAGGTAATTGTGTCGATGCGGAAACCGGGCAAGTACTGACAGCAACACAAACTGCAATGTGGCGATCGCCGGCAACAGCAGAATTTCACTGCGCTCGCCCCAACTATCAGGTTCGCCGCCGATGCTGAAATGCACTGGCAATGACGCCGGCAACGTGGTCCAGCTTGCCGCTACTACCACCAGAAACAGCGCCAACAACACGGCACCTGCGAACTGCAGCCCTTTGTCCAGACCGGACTGGGTCAGTTGCAGACGCGGCCGCTCCGCATCCCGATGCCACATATCACCATCCCCCCAAACATCTTAAAACTGCAACAGACAGCTACCGCTGCGATCAGTCACGTTGCCAGCGAATCTGAAACTCGATTTCTTCCTCGGCATCGTCTCGTTCGTGTTCAATGCTGAACTCGGCATGCACAGGCACATAAATGCGCTCGCCGGCGATCTGGATTTCAAAACGCTCATCGTTCTCGATGGCATCGGCCAGACGGCGCAGTTTGGCGACGAACTCCGGCTTGGAATAGACCTTGTCGATATCGCGATCGGCTTTCTTGCTCATGTTCACTCCTTGCTTATGAATCGCGTTGGCAGCTTGTTTAGGCCCCGGCGCAAAAAAACACCGACAAATAGTCCGGCGTCGGATAGGCAATCTCCATCAACTGCACATCCAGCTGCATCATTGATTTGAGATCTGCCTGCAAGCGCTGCGCAGCTTGCAGCTCATCCGGATTGTGACGAATCACGTTGTTGCCGATCTGGTAGCCGACCCGGGCATTGATTTCCTTCGGCAACGCCCGGATGCGCCAGCTTCCGGTCATCGTATCGTCCCGCAATTGTTTGGCCGCTTCGGCCAAGGGTTTGCTGCGGCTTTCGGTGGCGACGCAGTAGAACCAGTCGATGCGCAGGTATGCATACGGTTTGGCAGCAGCACTGGCCTTGGGCGGGCTGCGGTCCGACACTGCGGCGGTCATCGGCAACGCGGCCTCTTCCTGATAGAAATTGGCCGACACTTCTGCTTTCTGCCGCACTTCCGGATGGTCGCTCGCGGAGGCTATCGCCTGTAGCAATTTCCAGCGGAACGGATCCTCTGCCAGCGATTCCACCAGTACCCGCACCGCTTCTTCCTGACGGGCATTGGCCTCGGTGGCGCTGAGCACAGCCCGTACTTCCTTGAACAGTTCGAGACTCAAGGCCCGCGACGCTTCGAGCCGCTTCAGCTCGGCTTCCGACACTTTCAGGGCGTTGTCGAGCCGAACCGCTTCCGCCTGCAACTCCTTCATTTGCTTGTCGAGCGG